>VGGM01000128.1 GCA_016868515.1 Bacteroidota bacterium
AATAAAAGAACGTGTTTTTATTAACAATAATACTATAACATATTAACAATCAATTAGTTATTATTTTTTGTCATGTACTAAGATTTTGTGGTTAATTCCGACTGTGTGAGGGTTTTTATCGACAACAACCCTGCCAAGGCAAGCAAGGGAGGATTTGCCATTGGCAGTTTTGATGAATCGAAAGCAGTTATCAACGAATACCTGAGGGTTACTGATGACAGCACCCGTGTTTATGTAAGCAGTGGCTCAAAATCGTCAAAGGGTGGCTTCGCAATAGGAAGCTTCGATGAGTCGAAGAAGGGTCCCGTAGTGAACTTTACCTCGCTGACCCCGGAAAACTACTTTATCGGTCATGGCAGCGGTGCAAAAACAACAACCGGTCTCTACAACTCATTCATCGGATACGAAGCCGGCTTCGATAACACCGAAGGCAGCCGCAACGTACTGCTTGGCTACAATGCCGGCAGGTCTAACTCACTGGGCTATAACAACATTTTTATCGGATACGGCAGCGGTTTCACCAATACAACGGGATATCATAATGTTGCCATCGGAACATTTGCCGGATATCTTGGAACAACTACAGTTAGCAATGTGTTTGTAGGGGACTCGGCCGGATATGGAAATACAAACAGTTTCAATGTCTTTATTGGCAAGGGAACCGGAAAGGTTAATACAGGTCAGTACAATTCATTCGTGGGGTTTCAGTCGGGTATGAAGAATACAAGCGGAGCAAACAATGTTATGGTGGGCTATCGTTCAGGTTATTCCAACACTACCGGATCGAACAACGTGGCTATCGGTAACATGGCAGGTTACCTGGGAACGACAGGGGCAAGCAATGTTTTTCTTGGAGACTCGGCAGGATATGGAAATACAAATAGTTTCAATGTCTTTCTTGGAAAGGGCAGTGGTAAGGCAAATACCGGTCAGTATAATGCGTTTATGGGTTATCAGGCAGGCATGAAGAATACTATAGGAGCCAGTAATGTATTCATCGGGAACCAGAGTGGATACAGCAACGTATCCGGCGGCTTTAATACCTTTTTGGGTTATCAGGCCGGCTACTCAAATACTGCAAGCTATAACTCATTCATCGGGTATCAGGCAGGTAAGGCAAATACATCGGGTGGCTACAATGCTTTCTTTGGTTATAATGCCGGTACAGCGAATACTACAGGTTCGAGGAATGTATTTATCGGATACGAATCAGGGGTCGCAAATACAACCGGCGGATACAATGCCTTTATTGGCAACAATGCCGGCCGGGCAAATACCACAGGTGTATATAACGTTTTTATTGGTCATAACAGTGGTTTCAGCAATACTCTGGGACAGCACAATGTATTTATCGGATATGAGGCCGGATTCAGCAACCCGGGATCAGATCTCTATGAGGGTAATTATAATGTCTTTATGGGTTACTGGGCAGGCAGGCTGAATACCATCGGACAGAGCAACGTCTTTGTAGGTGACAGGGCTGGCTGGCAGAATACCGCCGGCAGGTACAACACCTATCTGGGAAAGAACGCCGGACAAAACGGAGTCCTTGGCAATTTCAATACTATGATCGGAGCACAGGCAGGCGAATTCAAAACCGGCGGTGACAGGAATATCTTTATTGGCAACTCCGCGGGATCATCCAATACCTCAGGGTCGACAAATATCTTTCTCGGAGTACAGGCTGGTTCAGGCAATACCGGAAGCAGTAACATATTTATAGGCAACCAGGCAGGCTCAACTACAGATGCAGCCAGCAACAGGCTTTATATTGAGAACTCCTCAGGCTCTCCTCTTATTTATGGAGAATTTGACAACAGACAAGTATCACTTAACGGTAAAACCGGTATAAACCGTAACGCCGTTACCAACACCCTGGAGGTAAACGGAACAGCTTCAAAAACCACGGTGGGTGACTGGCTTGCCAACTCCGATGCCAGGATAAAGACTGATGTTTCTGACATAGATAACGCAGTTGAGACTATAATGATGCTGCACCCTGTCAAATTCAGGTATTCTGATGAGTGGCTGGCGCGCTATCCCTCAATTGAGAACAGAGTATATTATAACTTCATTGCCCAGGAATATGGCAGGGTGTTCCCAGAACTTGTGAAGGGAAGCGGGGAATACCTTGAAGGCCAGGCTGATGAAGTGCTCCAGATTGATACATGGAATGCTCAGGTAGTTTCAATCAAGGCCATGCAGGAACTGATTATTGAGAACAGGCAACTTAAATCAGAGGTCGATAATCTGCGAGAAAGGGTAGCCCAGATAGAAGCATTACTTCTGAATTTAAACAAGTAGAGTTATCTGTAGGCCGACCAGGTCCGGCGTTCACTGCCTTTAAGTGAGCTGCCGGATATTTTCCTGCCGTCAACCCTGCCGGTATAGGTAATATCTCCTGCGGAGAAAACAATGTCATTTCCATTAAGCTTTCCCTCAATCGAGTGCCTCTTACCTTCTGGCGTTGTTAATTCGCCTTCAAGCATCTGAAATTTCTGGACAAGTATAAGCTGACCGCCTTCCTGAAGTTTCCATTTACCATCTACATCTGCCGGTACTATCCATAGGTATGCGATATTCCAGGAGACCTCATCATCAAGCGTAACAGTATCATCTGCAATCCATTCCATCATACTGAATGTGTTTGATACGATGCGGGTGCCTGGCTTCATCTCAAGCAGTTGCGGCCTTAGCCTCAGATTGATGTCAGTAAGCAGGAACATGGTTACAACCGTAGCCTCGGTAAAATCATACTTAAAGAGGTCGGCCACAATAAACTCTGTCTTGTCGGCCACACCCTCTTCGGCCGCATTGCGTTTTGACAGCTCCACCATATCGGGATTGTATTCAATCCCTATTGCCCTGACACCCATTTTTGCTGCTGTAATCACTGTGCGTCCGTCGCCCGAACCAAGGTCGATCAGAAAGTCATTCTTACTGACCTTAGCCAGCCTTAGCATGCTGTCGACTAATATCTGGGGGGTAGGAACCCATACAACGTCCTTACCGCTCTGCCCAACTACCGGTTCGAACTCTTTTGCATTCCCCTTGACCTGGGAAGAAACCTGCGCTGACAATCCGATGAACACCGCTGCTGTCAGAATTATGTCAATCAGTCTCCTGTTTTTCATGGTCTTTTATTAATTTGTACTTTATCTATATCTTGGCTGGCAGGAATAAAAACGCAAGTTACACTCTTTTACTTTTAATATTTCTTAAAAAATACTAAAGTTTTAACCACTAAGTAATCAATAATATTCTACCACCGGATGGTCTGAAAAGCATTACAGAGCAGAACAGATAGTGCGAAAAGACTGCTGTATAACAGATGATTGCATGGCATACAAGATGACATTCACTACCTGTCAGAGAAAAGAAATTCTTAACTTGAGGTCGCCAATATTTGCCGGCCTTTTGTTTAACCAGCTATAGCTTATATGAAAAAGGTAATCAGGATTTCTATCGTCATTATTTTCGCAATGACTTCGCTGAGCACTGAGGCTCAAAGATCATCAGAACGTGTTGTTCCACTTAGGGATAAGGCATTCCGAGTGGCGGTTCTCTCGTACGTGCAGGAGACATGCACATTCTGCCCCGACCCCGCCGGATTGGATGCATGGCTCGGTGCCGGGCAGCCAACCAACAGACTCCTGCGGGGAGGCGATGGCGATGGCTATATCAGCGGCTTTGAGGAGCGGATGGTGGCCTATGGCGGTGTTGAGATAGTCGGTATAACTTCACCGGCCGGTATGCCGGTCGGCGGTTCTTCACGAAGCTGGAACTCCTGGGAATCGTGGGTTTATTTTACCGACCTTATGAAGAAGGATCTGAAGGAGAAGGGGCCTTTCAATGGAGTTCACCTGGCGCTGCATGGGGCAATGGCAGTAGTCGGGGTGGCAAGGCCTGAGGCTGAGCTTGCAAAGATGGTAAGAAGCATCTGCGGTTCCGACTGCATTATTACCGTAAGTCTCGACCTGCATGCCTGTGTTGATGCCGAGCTCACAGGGCCGGGCGCTGCAAATGCAGTATTTGCGGTAAAGCGGTTTCCTCACTACGACACCAGTCTTATGGGACAGTATGCTGCCGATGTAATGATCAGGTCGATGATGGGAACATACAAGCCTGTCGTAGCCGTACGTAAACCGGGGGTAATCACCCCAAGCTTCTTTCAGGGAACAGCCCGTTACCCCGCGAAGGAGATTATGGAGAGGGCAAGGATATGGGAATCAAGGGCAAAGGATGTATATGTGTCGGTCAACTTCGGCTTTGCATATGCCGATGTTCCCGATAACGGAGCCTCAATATTTGTTGTTACCAACGGCGATCAGGAACTTGCCGATGAGATTGCCGATGATATGAACAAGTTCTACTGGGATCATCGTAAGGATTTTGTCTTTAAGGAGATATACGATACCGAATCGGGTGTAAAACATGCCCTCGAGGCAGTTGCAAACAAGAGACTGCCGGTTGTAATTGCCGACGGGTGCGACAGAACCGGGGGTGCAACATATATAACCAATGAACTTATCCGCAGGGGAGCAGCTAACTTCTGCATCGGAACCCTTACCGATCCGGAGTTCATCGATATGATAAGATCGAAACAAATGAAGGTGGGAGACCATACCGGACCTGTCAAGGTTGGGGGAACAACCGATATCTTCTCGGGCGATCCGGTAAAAATCGATGACGCGGTTATTGAATTCGCCAATAACAGCTCAGTCGTCCTGCTTTTTGGAAACAACAACCGCATAGTCGTTTCACGAACCCTTGTTCAGGTTACCGATCCGGGCTGGCACGCCAGGTTCGGAATTGATTTCAGCAAACTCGACATTGTGGTTCACAAGACCAGGGTGCACTTCTTCAGGGGCTATTATGAGACCGGTATTGCCGGTGACAATTACACCGGAACAATTGTTAAGATAGAGGTTCCCAGCTGGGGACCAGCCGACGTTACCAAAATCAAATATGTGAACGGAGGGCAGCATTTGTATCCTCTCAAAATGAACCGTGAAATGGGGCATATATGGGACAGGCCCTATATTGGTGACAAGGATATGATTTTTCAAACAGGGGAGGGGCTGGTGCTTCGGAAATAGTTGCACGGTGCAGGGCATAGGGCATAGGGCATAGGGCATAGGGCATAGGGCATAGGGCCAGCCTTCGCCAAAGGCTACGGCTGACAAGGCATGGGGCATTACGCCATTACGTCACTACGTCACTACGTCACTACGTCACTACATTACGTCATTACGCCCTTTTTTAATACTTTAACTCGTAACTCGTAACTCGTAACTCGTAACTCTTTATCCTGATATCACACCTGAGCCGATAAGTTCCTCGCCGTCGTACCAGGCGGCGAACTGACCGGGGGTAATGCCTCTCTGCAGTTCGTTGAATATTA
>VGGM01000129.1 GCA_016868515.1 Bacteroidota bacterium
CAAATCTTCAATATCATGAAAAAGCTGATTTTTGTAATTATGATTGCCGGGGTTCTTGCATCCTGCAAGAAGGATCCGGATATTACGGGACCTACAGGGCTTGACCTGAAAGTGACAAGCCTTGGCAACAACGAATTCAAATTCGAGAATCTTGAGACCAGGCTAACAGCCAGGTGGGATTTTGGCAATGGGCAGACCGCGGAAGGTAACCTTCTTAATATTACCTATATCTTCCCGGGCGAGTACAAGGTCAAAGCGACCGCTCTTCTAAGCGGAATTGAGCTGAAGGATAGCCTCCAGGTAACTGTGACAGGAACAAGATCTGATCTCCTTACAAGCATCCTTAACGACACAATATACGCCAGACTAACGGGAGGATTGGCTCTTGCAAACGGCAAAGTATGGGTATGGGACTCAACCAGGTCGGCACACCTTGGTGTCGGACAGCCTGACCTCTTCTGGCCAAACTGGTGGGCAGCGCCTCCGAAAGATAAATCAGGCAAAAACCTTTATGATGACAAGCTTGTATTTAATATCTACAACTTCAGGTTCTCAAACCAGAACAACGGGTTCACCTATGTGAAGGATTATGCTTCAAAACTTCTCGGAGATACCGTTGGCAGAAGGGAGCAGGGGGGTGGAAGTGACTATATTATGCCCTATACCCCGCCGGCATTTACCGGATTTACCGTAACCAGGGACAACCAGGGTAACTCATTTATTGAATTCAATGAAATGGCGTTTCCCAGCTTCTTTACCGGCGCTCCCTATAAGTACCAGGTTCTTAAGATTACAGACGATGAACTGTATCTTAGGCATCATTACAAGGCAAATAGCGATGATCCAGGCCTCGCATGGTACTTTGGTTTTGTAAGGGAAGGCTACGTGCCGCCTCTGCCACCAACCAGACCATACGACGTCAGGGATATACACGATAATTTCCAGGGGGGAGGAAATATTACATGGTTCAGCGCTGAAGTAAGCGGATTTGAAACCGTTGATAATCCTCTGAGCGATGCAGTCAATTCCTCATCGAAGGTTGCAAAGTATACCAGGGGTACCGGAAACCACTGGGAGAACCTGCAGGCAAGACTTAACCACGAAATGGACCTCAGAAACAGGAATGTATTCAAGCTTAAGGTCTATATGCCAAGCACAAATGACTATACTACTCTCGATCCCAATCCCATTGTCGATAACAAACTGACAATGTCAGTTTCGATGAAGCTTCAGAACAGTGATATTGGTGAACCATGGACTACCCAGGCTGAGATAAGACTAAATGTCACCGAGGTTAATAAATGGGTTGAGCTTACATTCGACTTCAGCGGGCACGACGGCGGCAATACTAAACTCCGGGAGGACCTTGACCGCATAATTATTCAGATAGGCGGAGAAGGACATCTCAGGGGAGGTGTATTCTATATCGATGAGATAATACTTCTTTGAAATTGAATACCGGACTACCACAGTTTTGGTGGTAGTCCGGTATTTTTTTATTCTTTTGAATTTATGAGGGTTATCGTAATTTTAGCTTTGGTTTTGCTTACGTCCTGCGCATGTAACAAGAAGGACAACAAGCCGCTTAGTGCTGAGTTCTCCTACAAACTTCTGAGCGGTGATAGTACCAATTTCGTGAGGTTCACCGACATTACAAGGGGTGATTATATCCTGTCGGAATGGAATTTTGGTGACGGGACAAAAGTCACCAACAAGGTTTCAGTCTCCAGATACTACCCCTTCGCAGGGGAATATCAGGTAACACTTGCTGTTTACAGTATAGCGGAATCCGATTCTAATACCAAAACCATTTCGATACCTCTCAATGACCTGATTGTTGATTTCAGCCTTGCCATAGCCGACACCAATGTTAACTATGTGCGACTGGTAAACAATTCTTCATCACTCGACAGTCTGACCTGGAGTTTCAACAACAGATCAGTCCGCAACGAAGATCCCGTTATGGCCTATTTCCCGTTTACGGGTACTTACCCGATAACCCTTAAGGGATTCAAGAACGGGGTATCGGCCGAAACAGTGAAATCTGTAAATATTGTCAGAAACGATCCGGGATTTCTGAAAACATTCACTCTTGTATGGAACGATGAGTTTGATGGTTCAGGAATCGACATGAACAACTGGACCTTCGAAACCGGTGCCTCCGGATGGGGAAATAATGAGTTGCAGAATTATACCAGCAGTGGAAACGCAGAGATCGCTGATGGGAAGCTGATTATCACTGCCCGAAAAGTCAATGATCTGAAAGCGGTTGGCTCTTACACTTCGGCGCGAATGGTTACAAGGAATAAACGCACTTTTACATACGGAAGAATGGAGATTCGGGCAAAACTCCCTTCCGGAACCGGAATATGGCCAGCTATATGGATGCTTGGAAATAATATCGGATCGGTCGGATGGCCGAAATGCGGGGAGATAGACATCATGGAATATGTTGGATATATGCCCAATACGGTTCATGCAACTACCCATACTGAATCTGCTTCCGGAGGCAACGCAACCGGTACTTCCATACCACTGGCTACCTGTGAGGAGGAGTTTCATAATTATGGGATTGTCTGGACAGAACGTTACATTCAATTCTATATTGATGACCCATCGAACATTACCTTTACATATCAGCCCCCCGTTAAGACTGAATCAAACTGGCCATTCAACAAGCCGCAATTCTTTATACTGAACATCGCAGTTGGAGGCAACTGGGGAGGATTACAGGGGATAGACAACTCCATTTTTCCCCAATCGATGGAGATTGATTATATTAGGGTGTATCAACCAATTAACTACTGATTATCAAATAATTATGGTAAGATATTATATTTTGCTGCTGTCTGCCGTATTTATGGCAGGCCTGGCCACCTCCTGCAATCACAGAAATCCTGATGACAGTTTAGATCTGCTTGTCAGGAAAATGACCCTTGAGGAAAAGGTGGGGCAGATGATACAGATAACACTCGATGTTGTTACCCATGGTGATGATATATACACCAGCCATGAGCCAGTTACATTAAATGACAGCCTGCTTTATGATGCAATTGTGCGTTTTGGCATCGGTTCGATTCTCAATACGGCAAATAATAAGGCATT
Organism: Bacteroidota bacterium; assembly: GCA_016868515.1. Lineage (GTDB taxonomy): Bacteria > Bacteroidota > Bacteroidia > Bacteroidales > VadinHA17 > SLNP01. The sequence continues at coordinate 3,106 of VGGM01000129.1, forward strand.
GACATACTCGCAATGGCATTCCATAATCCATAGAGTTGATTCTGTTTCAAGATACCAGACAAGGCTGGGAATCCCTGTTGTTTATGGTATCGATGCGATTCACGGAGCCACTTACACGGCCGAAGCTGTTATGTTCCCGCAGCAGATTGGCATTGCAGCTACCTGGGATCCGGAGCTTGCCGGAACAATCGCTTCGATGACAGCCCACGAAGCAAGACTCTCTGGCATACCATGGAACTTCTCTCCCGTTGCTGATCTTGGTATGGATCCACGATGGCCGAGACAATGGGAGACATTCGGCGAAGACCCGCTGCTTGCTTCACTTATGGTAGAATCGTATGTTAAAGGATATGAGGGGTCTGACAACAGCGTAAGTGAAAACAATAGGACGGCGGCCTGCCTTAAACATTTCATCGGTTACGGAATGACTGTATCGGGCAAAGATCGTACTCCGGCCATGATCCCTGAAATTGAACTCAGGGAGAGGCATTTGCCTCCATTCGAGGCAGGGATCCGTGCAGGTGCTCACTCCATTATGCTAAACTCGGGGATGATAAACGGAGTCCCGGTGCATGCCGACAGGTATATTATTACCAGCCTGCTTAAAGAGGAGCTTGGATTTAAGGGTCCTGTCCTCTCTGACTGGGGGGATATAGAGAATCTCTTCAGGCGCGACAGGGTAGTTCCCGATATACGTGAAGCCATAAAGGTTTCAATAAACGCAGGACTCGATATGGTAATGCTTCCTTATCTCTATCAGGAATTTTATACAACCCTGATTTCACTGGTTAATGATGGGGAGGTTCCTGAGTCAAGAATTAACGATGCAGTTAAAAGAATCCTCTGGCTTAAAGCCCGGACTGGATTAATGGAACATCCGGTTATTGCCGAACAGGGAGATGTCGCCGGTAATATTCTAAGGCCGGAGTATGATGAAGCCGCTTACATTGCTGCAAGTGAATCTGTTACTCTTCTTAAGAATGAAGACAATATCCTCCCGTTAAAGAAAGGAACAAAAATACTTGTGAGCGGGCCGAATGCCAATTCCATCAGAACGCTTAACGGTGGATGGTCCTACTCCTGGCAGGGAGAAAAATGTGAGGAATTTACAAAAGATTACAATACAATTTTTGATGCATTGGCTGACAGGTTTGGAGACAATGCCGTTACTCTGGTTGAAGGAGTCAGCTACGATTTTGCCGGACCCTATCATGCCGAGTATAACAGTGGTATATCCCGTGCAGTATCAATGGCAGGCAAGGCTGACGTAATTGTTCTTTGCCTTGGAGAGAACAGCTATACGGAGAAACCCGGTGACCTTAATGACCTCAATATTTCAACACTGCAGCAGCAACTTGCCACTGCCCTCATAAATACCGGCAAACCGGTTATTCTTGTTCTGAATCAGGGCCGGCCCCGGCTGATAACAAATTTCCATGAAGGCATGAAGGCGATACTCAATTCATATCTGCCCGGCAACAGGGGTGGAGATGCAATTGCAGATATACTGTCGGGTAGGGTAAATCCCTCCGGTAAACTTCCATATTCTTATCCCAAATATCCCAATGCATTACTTACTTACTATCACAAGCCTTCAGAAGTTGCAGGAAGAACAGAGGGAGTCTATAACTATGCAGGCAGTTCTGATCTGCTATTCCAGTTTGGTTTTGGGTTGAGTTATACCTCATTCAGTTACGATAATCTTACAGTCAGCCGTGATACTCTCTTCCCGGGTGACACTGCCATGGTATCGATCAGAATAACCAATAGCGGAGAGGTTGCTGGTAAGGAGGTTGTCCAGCTCTATTCGGCGGCCCACTACTCCTCCGTTACTCCGGATGTGAGACGATTGAGAGGTTTTAAAAAGATTGATCTGAAGCCGGGTGAATCAACGATTGTCAGGTTTGCCATCACTCCGCGCGATCTCTCATTTATAAACAGGAATCTTTCAAGAGTGACTGAACCCGGGAACTACACAATAATTGTCGGGGAACTGACATGCACGATCATGATTGCCGGTGATGAATTGTTTAACTGAACTCCCTTTCCGAATTATTGCCGGTCAGCCGTTCTCACTTATCTGGGTGAGACGGTGATGGTCCAGAACACGGAACCGTTTGCCGTCCATCTGAATGAGTTTGTCGTCGCTGAATTTCCGTAGTATTCTTATAACAGTCTCCTGACTCATTCCGGTGAGTTCGGCCAGATCCTTTCGCGACAGTGGCAGGTCGAAATCGCGCGATTTGAATATCCTGTTGCTGAGACACATAATTATATCGGCCACCGTTCC
>VGGM01000130.1 GCA_016868515.1 Bacteroidota bacterium
CCTCCGTAACAAGGAAAAACTCTACCAGGAGGATATCCGTCTCCAGCAATCCTCGCTGAGCCGCGACTCACTTCTTTTCAGACAGGGCGCAGTTACCGCAGCCGCCTTTGAAAAGTCACAGCAGCTCTTTCTGGCAAGGAGAATTGAACTCCAGCAGATCAACCTCGACATTCTTGCCGAATCAATCTCATTGAACCGAAGGGAACAGGATCTCCGGGACCTTGCAATCAAAAGGGAAGAGGAGACGCAGATTCTCAACGACGAACTCTCAGCCTCCTTTGCCGCCCTTAACGCTGCTATTGAAACATGGAAGAACAGGTATCTCTTCGCTGCACCTGTCGATGGAACGGTGGTGTTCCTGAAATTCCTCAGTCCTCAGCAGTTTGTGGCTGAGAATGAGGCGGTGATGACACTGATGCCCGCCACCAGTGGCGAACCATTTGGAATGATCATGCTTCCCATGCAGCGTTCAGGCAAGGTAAAGGAGGGTATGGAGGTAAACATCAAACTTGGCGGCTTCCCATTCCTCGAGTATGGAACGGTGAAAGGCCGGGTGGGAACAATATCTCCGGTCGCCGATGGTAAAAGCTATCTTGTCGAAATTATACTTCCCGACCGACTGCTTACAAACTATGGGGAACAACTGCCGCTTACACAGAATATGTCGGGCCTGGCAGAGATAATTACCGATGACCATAACCTGCTCAGTAAAATAATAAACCCTCTGCGCTATTTGATTATAAGAAACAGTCAGAAAGAGTAATGGTCAGCCTCCTTTATTCCTGTACCTTTCCATTGTTATCCTGTTATCCCCTCTTCCAAATACCTCATCAAGTTCATTCATCACCTTCACTAGCTGCCTTACCGCTTCTCCATTTTCAATTAACCTGAAGTTTACCATATCGCCTGGTTTGAGCTGTCCCGTTTTCCAGAGGCTGGATGTTGCCAGAACGGCTATCTGTGTATACCCGCCAACAGTCTGACTGTCAGCAAGCATCATTACCGGATTTCCGTCACCAGGTACCTGTATGGTTCCCGGTACAATAGGATAGGAGATGACATCAGCTTTGTCGCGGTGACTGATCGTATGCCCCGAAAGCCTTATCCCCATCCTGTCAGAATAGTTCGATACGCTGAAGGTCTCCCTGTAAAACAAACCAATGCTCTCTTCAGGGAAAGCCTCGCAGTCAATACCTGAAACTACACTGAGAACCTGGCACTGCTTCCATTCGGGAATCAGATGCAGTGGTAATGCAACCGGTTTCCTGAAAGCATTATAATGAGAACCTGTTTCTACAATATCTCCCTCTTCGCACTTGCGGCCATTTAAACCACCGGTTTTTCCCCTGAGGTATGTTGAGGCACTGCCCATCACCACAGGAACCCTTAATCCGCCAGCCACCGACAGATAGGCTCTTGCTCCTGAAGCGGGGTAACTGAACGAAAGCCGGTCTTTCCGGCCTACCCTGTGAGACTTCCACATCTCAACCTGCTGTCCGTTTATGGTTGGATACATTTCCGCACCGGTTACTGCAATAAGCAATCTCCCCGTAAACTCAATCTCCGGACCCGTTAAAGTTATTTCCAGCGATGGGACTCCCGGTTCGTTGCCAACCAACAAATTTCCGGTCATATGCGAAAAGAAATCCATGGCTCCTGAAAGTGGCATGCCGTAGCTTCGGTACCCATACCGGCCGCTGTCCTGAACAGTCGTCAGGAATCCGGGCGATAATATTTTAAGCCTGCCCATAACTATCAACCGAATGTTTCGGGTTCATATTCATCATTGTTAATCAATTCACAGATGTGCCAGAATTCATAGTTGTCAACCGACCTGAACCTGACTCTCATTCCTGCCTTAAGCAGAAATGCAGGATCCCTGTCCTGATCAAACAGAATAAGAGGAGTGCGCCCTATTATCTGCCAACCTCCCGGACTGTCAACAGGGTATATCCCGGTCTGGTCGCCGGCAATACCTACCGATCCTGCCTGTATATTTATTGCCGGCTCCTTCTTTCTGGGAGTAGACAGCCCCGGGTCCATGCCTCCCATATACGGAAATCCAGGTGTGAAACCCAGCAGATGTATAGTGTATTTACCCGATGAATGAATGGATGCAACCTCACTCCGAGTGAGTGAGCAGTGGTCAGCCACATATTGCAGGTCGGGACCATAATCCCCTCCGTATGCAACCGGTATAATCAACCCGGGAGAATCTGATGACACCTTCTGCTCCTTAAGATTACCCGCTGCAGTCCTGGCTATTGATCTCACTGCATCGTAGCTTGTTACAAGCGGATCAAAGTAAACCATCACTCCGGTATATGATGAAACCGACTCAATGATTCCTGCCGATCCTGCGTCAATGATAAGGTCGGCCAGGGTCTTGTTGCTTGCGCTCAGTTCAGTTTCTGTATTATTTCCTGTCCGGACAAAGAGAGCCGAATCACCTGATCTTAAAAAATCCATTATTGCCTCCTTCCCGTAAATGGTTTTACCGGAACCCCGTTTACTGACAGAATATCGTTAATTGCCCTGGCAATATCAACTGCACCCTGTGTATCACCATGTACACATACCGAATCGGCATTGAGATGCAGGTAACTTCCGTCTGAAGAGACTATCCTTTTCTCAACTGCAATTGATATTGTTCTGGCGGCACATACCGACGGATTGCTGATTACCGATCCTTTTTCCGACCTCGGTACCAGTTTGCCATCGGAGTTGTATTGCCTGTCGGCAAACGCCTCGCTGGCAAAACGGATACCACTTTTAATAGCTGCCTGTTCCATCAGCGAACCGTGAAGACAGAGAAGTATTATATCGTCACCGGCCCTTCTTACGGCTTCGGCAATTGCCAGCGCAGCTTCACTGTCGCGCGCTGCATCGTTGTACATTGCCCCATGTGGCTTAACATGCCTCAAAACTCCGCCTTCCGAACCGGCTATGCTTTTCAGGGCTCCCGTCTGGTAAAGTACCATTGTGTAAATCTCTTCAGGAGTGTATTGAATGCTTCTCCTCCCAAATCCCTGGATATCAGGGTATCCAGGGTGTGCTCCGATTGCAACACCTGCCCCGAGGCAAAGCCTGACCGTTTTTCTCATCGTAATGCAGTCGCCGGCGTGAAAACCACAGGCTATGTTTGCCGATGAGATATATTCAATCATCATCTCATCATGGCCCAGTTCATACCTGCCATAGCTCTCGCCCATATCGCAATTGATATCAATGCTCATCATGTAAATTATTTATATTATACCGGCCACGCCGGCTATACTCCTCAACCCAAGCAGAAAGGTAATCAATATTATAATAATTCCGACACTGTTCCTGACCGGTCCGTTCACCGCATCGCCCATTATCTGCCTGTTATTGACTGCTTTCAGCAGGAATATGGCCAGAACAGGCAACAGCAATCCGTTCATGAACTGTGCCAGCAGTATCATCCTCACCGGGCGCATACCCAGAGTGGCAAATAAAACCCCTGTAAACAGAACGCAGATCCATATAAGTCTGAATGGCCTGCTCCGCATATTGTTTTCCAGATTGAGCACACCGGTAATTGCATACGATGCTGCAAGAGGAGCTGTAACAGCGCTCGATATGCCGGCTGAGAATATCCCGGCTGCCATAAAATACCTTGACACACCACCCAGAAGTGGCTCAAGCTGCACTCCAAGATCGGCAACACCGGCAATCTCCCTTCCGGTACCATAAAAAGCCGAGGCAGAGGTTACCACTATTGCTCCTGAAATAACGCCTCCAAGGCCTATGGCAATCACGCTGTCAATAGTCGATTTTGATATATCGTCTCTCCGTTTCCATTTCTCCCTGGCTGCCGAAGCGTGAAGGAACAGATTGTAGGGAACCACGGTTGTTCCAATCAGGCCTATCAGCATTACAAGTGATCCATTTGGTATTTCCGGCACAAACAATCCTCTCAGTATCGCTGCAAGGGGTGGTTTTATCATTACCGCGGCTGTAATGAATGTTATACTCATTAATATTACAAGCGACACCAGAATTCTCTCGAGCATCCTGTAGCTCCCGCTGAACAGAATAATGAACGCCAGTACTCCGGTTATCAATGGCCATATCCTTATCGATACAGCCCCTGCTTTAATTGTTGAAACCGAAGTGACCGATTCAATTCCCATTGAGGCACCTGCTATGTTCCCTGCTTCGTAGGCTGCGTTGCCTATTCCTATAGCCAGTATTACAACTGCAACGGCAGCAATCCTTCCCCCGGAGCTGAATGACATGTTGATCGCTTCTCCCAGGCTTCTCCTGCCGGCAATTCCGAGACGCGAGGCCATGTCCTGTAAAATAATTGTGGCTATGGTTGCAAAAAGTAAACCCCATAAGAGGGTGAAACCCCATGAAGCTCCGGCAAGGGTGCAGGTGGTAAGAGTACCCGGACCAATAAATGCTGCCGTAACCAGCGCTGCAGGCCCGAACTCCCTGAGCGATCTGAAAAAACCTCTAATGCCTGCCATAAGTGATTACCATAATCAAACCTGTTATAAAGATACCAAAATTGTCTTGCTGGTATGTACTGAGGGCAGGAATGCAACAAAACCCCGAATTTATGGATATGTCAATAATGTTACCGATTCGATTAATTTGACCAAACCTTTGAGTTTTAATAAATATTTCAATATTTTCGTACTCTGAAAAAATCACACTTACATTGTGATTTGTTCTTGGTAATGCGTTGATAATAAGAGGATTGATGAAGAAGAAGCATAATCCGGAAGAACCTGTTCAGGATGAACAATTCGGGGCTGAGAATTCTGCCGCCGAAATTTCTGAGAAGATCAGTGACGAAACCGTTGTAAATGATTCAGCTGAAAATGCAGTTGATGAGATCCCTTCTGAAGTTGATACAGATGAAGGCCAGGAGATTGTTGTTCCCGGAATTCCGACCGTTGAGATGGTTGCTGTGGCCGAACTTGAGGCAGATGACGAAACTGATGTTGAGGAGCCGGACGACCCACAGGAGGCTGATGAAGAGAACGGCGACGTAGTTCCTGTGGACCATCAGTATATTGAAGATGAAGAGGATAAATACAAGGACATAGAGCTGCCTCCGGTTGATTATTCCGGGTTCTCAATGAATGACCTGGTTGAGACCCTCGCTCTGATTGTTGACAACCGGCCGGTGAATGAGATCAGGGATGATGTGGAAAGAATACGCATCCAGTTTTATAAGAAACACAAGGCAGCGGCTGATGAGGTAAAATCGAAATTCATTGAGGATGGCGGAAAAACTGAGGATTTCAAAGCACCTCATGATCCGCTTGAGAACAGGCTTAAGGATATCCTCGAGAAATACCGCAGTAAGCGTTCCGACCAGTCGAAGGTGCAGGAGGCTGAAAAACAGGAG
>VGGM01000131.1 GCA_016868515.1 Bacteroidota bacterium
CTGAATTTTTACCGATAGCCGTTGAATAATTCCCTCTTGCAATTGGTTTATAACCCATTGCCTGTGAATAGGCACCCTTTGCCTTTGACTCAAAGCCGCTTGCAAATGAGTTCTCACCGACACTGTCGGGGTTTTCAACCAGTATGCGACCTGTAAGAAATGCATTTTTCAGAGGGTACCAGAGAATGCGGTTCTCCGACGGTGTTATGATTCCGGCTGAACTTGTGTTAACATCGAAGAAACTCTTTCCTCCTGCCTTTGATTCGTCAAAACCTCCTATCCCGAATCCTCCCTTCACTGCCTTGGCCTGATCATCGATATAGATCCTTACACTGTCATTTGTAACCCTCAGGTATTCCTGCCCCATTGCCTTGCTCTCATCAAAACTGCCGATGGCGAAGCCTCCCTTAACCGCCTTGGCGCCAGCCTTGTCGATGTACATCCGTATACTGTCGGGACTGACAAGCATGTAGTCGTTGGTAATCCCCTTGCTCTCGTCGAAACCGCCTATGCCGAAGCCCCCCTTCACTGCCTTGTTGAGCGGGTCGTCATAGATATATACCCTTACCGAATCCTTGTTGACAACCAGCAGGTTCAGCGTGTCGGCCTTCGATTCGTCGAAGCTGCCTATGGCAAAGCCTCCCTTGACAGCCTTACTGCTACCGTCGCCAACGTATATACGCACACCTTCATTGTAAACTGCAAATACCGTCTGCCCATTCTTGTTCTTAACCTCAAACAGAGCCTCATCCATGGCTGTGGCCTCGCCGGCCACCTCGAGCTTCTTCAGCGAGCCGGAAATGTCGCCTGCTGTCATCGCATAGGGTACGCTCCACAGACGCGACGAACCCATGTTCTGCCAGGTGCCGTTGTTGATCTCGGTTTTAATGAACTTCGGCGTTACCGACCAGTCGATATCGGCAAAGGTGGTAGCTGTACCCGATATCTTCGTGCCTTTTCCCACAACAAGAGTGAAAAGCCCAGTTGAATTGGTCATTACCCCACCGTGCTCCTCGAACCAGAAGATGGTTCCGCCGAGAGTGTCAGACTGAATGGTTATACGTACAGGCAGTGCCTGATTGCGGATCGGTTCTCCCGATGAATTCATTGCCAGTGCCTGGTAGGTGAATCCCTGGGGGTCTGGCACAGGGCACAGGGCGCAGAGCTCAGGGCAAGACAGAAGACAAATGGAAAAAGGGAAAAGTGCATGATGTGATGCATGCGACCGGAGGGGGAAATAGTTGTTTTCATAATAGATGAATTGGTAAGGGCTGTTTGTTTGGATAAAAATCTACTAGAAATTTACGAAGAGATAGGATTTCGGCCAAATATTTTTGACGAACGGGTGAAATCCGGAGGCCGGAGGCCGGCAACCGTCGTCCGGCGCCCGGAATGAAAATCTGCAACCGATGATTGAATAAGGATTGAACAGTTGTTTATTCATTGCCTATATTTTCATAAATTTGATATAAAGAAACCTGATTCATGAAAAGATTTTTTCTGTCAATTGTCGCTGCATGCTCTTTGGCTCCGCTGTTTTCGCAGAATGAGACTGCTATTTTCACAAGGATTGAGGAACCGCGTGAGAAGGCACTAAGCTTTCTTGTTCCCAAAGGCTGGATAACAGAAGGGGGTGCCATACGGATACTTGACCCGGCAATTGCCGGAGCAAATAACATGGTTGACTGCAAGTTTGACCTTGCAGTTAAGAAGGATAGTGAGGGAAGTGTAATGATACGGTGGCTGCCCGAAATGCTGTGCATTGACCAGGGTCAGGCCTGGGGAAATCCCGAGGGAGCCGTATTCAACAACACCCTGGTGAGAAGGAAAAGAGACCCGGTATCATTTATCATGCAGGTGGCAGTGCCTTATGCTCATCCGGCTGCACAGAATATCACCCTTAAAGGCTCAAAGCAGCTTCCGGCACTGGCTTCCGCATATGCCGCCGCGGTTGATCCCGGCGTAAAAATTTTTATGAATCCTGTATATACTGCTGCAATTGCTGAATATAGCTATGTTGAGAACGGCAGGCGATATTCCGAAAGGATGGTAACAGTCATCGAAGACCTGGGGAGGAATGCCGGGGGGCTCTGGAAAAACAGGGGGACCATGCTGATAAGGGCGCCCGAAGGCACGCTGCAGCAATGGGAGCCTCTCTTCAGCGTTATCCAGAACTCGGGCATCTGGAGTATAAAGTGGGTTGAGGGCGAGATAAACGGACAAAGGCAGCGGGCCGGCCAGATAGCACTGACGCAAAAGGAACTTCAGGAGATTGACAATGCCATGGCCGAGAGCCGCAGAAATACCAACTCCGAAATCAATAAGGATATTTATAACACCCTTACCGGTCAGGAAGTATTTACCAATCCGTTTACGGGCAAGCCCGAGACCGACACCAACAACTGGCAGAAGAGATGGGTAAACGCTTCGGGCGACATTATCTATACCAACAACCCCACCTATGATCCCAACCGCGACCCGTCACTTCATGTGCAGGGATACAAACTATCTGTACCAGGGAAGTAGGGGGCGTAATGAAGTAGTGACGTAGTGGCGTAGTGACGTAGTGACGTAGAAAAAAGGGCGTAGAAGGGCATAAAAGGCATAAAAGGCGTAAGGGACGTAGGGGGGGCTTAGGGGCGTTTTTTGCCACTACGACATTATGCCACTATGTCACTGAGCCCTGAACCCTGATACCTGGCACCTGATACCTGGCACCTGATACCTGATACCAATTTTTTAAATCTTAAATCGTTAATCCTAAATCGTTAACCGAGCACCGACTTGTCGGTGCGAGCTCGCCGAAGGCAATCTTATATCTGAAATCAGAAATCGTAAATCAGAAATCAGATATTCCTGAACCCTGCGCCGGATGCCGGACGCCCTAATTCACAATCTCGTTGCGGAGTTTTGCAACGTAGTCGCGGATGTTGTTGAGGGTTTCGACAGTTATGGTCATCTCTGACCCTGACGATACGAGTGCCTGACGGTTTGTATCAATTTCGAGGTCTCCCTTCCGGAAGTAGATGTCGAAGGTGTCGAAGTATCTCTTCAGGAACAGCAGTTTCTTGGTGTAGAAGACCACCATCGGGTCGTCGTAGTAGTTTTTCATAAGGCTGAGCAGCGAGGTAAGGGTGTACTTCTGCTCAGAGATCTTCTGAACCACTTCGGGATCGGGGTTTGCGGGATCGTAGGCAAGAGAGGTGGCTATGTACATTGCTTCAATCCAGCCGCCCATAAGCATCAGTCCCACGGTTCCCTCACGGCCGTCGGTACGCAGGTGGTCCTCAATCTGCTTATATGCCTGGTTCATTATTACTATGATGGAGTCGGGATTGTCCAGGTCGGCTTCGACTCGCTTTATCGGGTCGGTGATATATGATTCGGGAATATCAAGCCGCCCTGCCAGTTTCCTGACGGTAAGCATATAGTTGAACATGTCCTGGTTCTTACGGAAGATTTTCAGGTAGCCCAGGTCAACACCATAAACTCCAAGGTTCAGGGCTGCCCTGGAACTGCTGAGGTAGTTTTCGGCGTTAATAACAGGATTAAGAGAGGCTTCGTTATACGGAACCCCGAGACGGTTGAAGATATTGGTAACTTCAACCGGTGTCAGTAATCCGTAAAATATCTCTCTCTTTTCCGGGGGAACCGGTTCCTCTGCCACCGGCCGGGCCGTGTAGGTCGAGAAAGAAGGAATTATTTCCTTCGTCTGTTCCGCTTTCCGGCCGCAAGAAAACATGGCAATGATTACCATTATGGTAAACAGGCTGCTGATGACTTCCCTCTTCATTCCTCTCCGGGTGATGTTTTAACGAAATAAAAGTAATAAAAAAAACATATTCAAATCATAACGTTAAAGAACAATCCTTCCGCCTAGGTCTTTCGAAATACCCAGAAGCAGTTTATTGAGAGCATTCACCTGCTTCTGAAGGTGGCTCAGCGTCTCCATTTCGCCTGCGGCCGAGGCGGCAGAAATCTTCTCAAGCAGGTTCGCACGCATCTCCTTTATTTTGGAACTCTTGAACATGAGCACCGCATCCTGCACCAGTTCGGTCAGCATCCGGTCTTCCGACTCAATATATGACTGGCGCTCGCTCCATATGCGTGCAGGCTCGTATGAATCGGCCAGCAAATCGACCGACAGCTGCGATATTTCAGGGTCGGGATGCCTTACAAAATGCTGGTCGCCAGGGAAAATACCCTGCTCCACATGAAACCGGAATTCCGAGAAAATTTCGCCAAACACCTTGTTTGACATGCTCAGGTCATCGCGTACAATCTCATGCACAATGAAGTCGGCTACCATTACAACGGGGTTGTCGCCTTCCCCCGCCTCACCGCTGAAAACCCTGTCGCCATATTTAAGAAGAAGCCGTACAAGCTCCTTCTCGGAATAGAAGGATGGAGCCCTTTTTTCAATTATTTCGCGGGGAACACGTGGCTTTGCAATCTGCAGATCGCCGGCGTCGGGATAGCGGTTGCGGTCGCGGAACTGTTGCTGACCCAGCAGTTTTGTGACCTCATTATGCAGGACCGCCTCGCTGAGGCCCATAATCGTACTGCATTCCTTGATGAAAACCGTTCGGGTAATAACCTCGGGAATTACTGCTATGCTGCGGACAATGTCGCGGATTGCCTCGGCCCTTTTTACCGGGTCGCTGCCGGTATCTTTCAGAAGCAGCTCGGCCTTGAACCTGATGAAGTCGGTCTCGTGTTCCCCCAGAAAGCGGGTGAACTCCTCAATACTCAGCTTCTTCGAAAAGGAGTCGGGGTCCTCACCGTCGGGCAACAGTACAATGCGAACATTCATTCCCTCCTCGAGTACAAGGTCTATTCCCCTCAGTGAAGCCTTTATCCCCGCCTCGTCGCCGTCGTATAGTATGGTAATATTCTGTGTGAACCTCTTAACCAGCCTTATCTGCTCCTGGGTAAGGGCGGTGCCCGACGAGGCCACCACGTTTTCTATGCCTGCCTGATGAACCGATAACACATCGGTATAACCCTCAACCATGAAACACCGGTCTTCCTTAATTATGGCCTTGCGGGCCTGGAAGATACCGTACAGAATCCTGCTTTTGTGGTATATGTCCGATTCGGGCGAGTTCAGGTACTTGGCCGCTTTCGCATCGCTCCTGAGAATCCTGCCGCCAAAACCCAGCACCTGACCTGAAAGCGAGTGTATGGGAAATATCACCCTGCCATGAAAGCGGTCGAAAATCCTCTCTTCCTTCTCGACTGACAATCCGCTCTTAACAAGATATTCCCTCCTGTACCCATCGGCCGTTGCCGCTGCCGTGAGGGCGTCAAATGATGAGGGACTGTAACCAACCTCAAATTTCTTCAGTATTTCGTCGCGGAAACCCCGCTCGGAAAAGTAGG
>VGGM01000132.1 GCA_016868515.1 Bacteroidota bacterium
TTCGCCACCTCCTACGCTAAAGCTTCGGAGGTCGAAGAAGGCTTCGGAGGGCAAAGCCAGCAACCCCTCCTACGCCATTACGTCACTACGTCACTACGTCACTACGCCACTACGCCATTTCCCCCTACAATTCCCCCTGCCATATAATATTTCCGGGGGGGGGAGTATTTGGGCGGGAGGTGAAGATGCCGTAGATTGCCGAGCCGCTGCCCGACATTGAGCTGTAAATGGCGCCGGCATCGTACATGCCCTGCTTAAGCATGCTGAGGCGTGGATATTGACGGAATGCATATTCTTCAAAATCGTTCACAACACGGTCTTTCCACTCTTCGACAGGGGCGGTGACCAGCCCGGCAAGTCCTGCTTCGCTGCCGCGTGGTTTGCTGCCGGCATAAGCCATAGGTGTTGAGATGTGAATGTCGTCGCGGACAAGTACGAGGTAATAACCCGTTAGCAGGCATCCTAGCGGGGTGAATATCTCGCCCCGGCCTGTGGCAAGCACCGGTTCGGGCCTGATAAAGAAGGGGCAGTCGCTTCCAAGCTGCAGGGCGAGGGTAAGCAACTCCTCCTGCGAGGCCTGCAGTCCGAAATAGCGGTTAAGCAGAACGAGCATTGCAGAAGCGTCTGACGATCCACCGCCAAGTCCGCTGCCGGGGGGTATGGTTTTGTGGAGATGTATGCGGAGATACGGAACCGGGTATCGGGTGCGCAATATGTTGACAGCCTTTATTACCAGGTTGTCGGCCGGATTACCGAGATCAGCTACCCCGGTTACGGTAAGGGTGTCGGATACGGCACCGGGGCCTGCCGGTACAAACTCGAGAGCATCGGCCAGCGGTATGGGGTAGAAGATGGTTTCGATATCGTGAAAACCATCATCCCGTTTCCTCACAATGGTGAGTCCGATATTGATTTTTGCCCTGGGGAATGTAACCATCAGAAAACCTCTATGCTGCAAAAATACCAATTCCTGCGCTTGATTGATCTTTCAGGTGAGAAATGGTTCGTTTATATGGCTCCCGGGAATAGGACAGCTTTCCGTACTGGCTCCGGGCATGGCTCTTTTCAACAACTTATAAACACTGTTTTGTTTGTAAGAAACGGCTGCGGAGAGCTTCAGGCAGGAAGCATTTATTAAATTTGATGCGGGTATTTCCATATCCTTATTTATTTATTCATTCATCAGTAAATCAATTATATAGCCAATGGCCAAGCAACGCACGGTACAACGTCCGATACATTATCCAACGCACGATCAGGGCAGGGTACCGCCACAGGCGCTCGATATGGAGGAGGCAGTTCTCGGGGCAGTGATGCTTGAGAACGATGCAGTGATAACGGTAGTTGACCTGCTGAAACCCGAGTGTTTCTACAAGGAGTCGCACCGAAAGATCTTCACTGCCGTACAATCGCTGACAATGAAGGAGATGCCTGTCGACCTCTATACCGTAACAGAGGAGTTAAAGGCATCGGGCGATCTCGATCAGGCAGGAGGTCCGGTCTACCTTACCCAGCTTACATCGAAGGTGGTGTCGGCAGCCAACGTTGAGTACCATGCCAAGATAGTGGCACAGAAGTACATACAGCGTGAGCTGATAAGGGTATCGACCGACATTCAGGCGATGGCATATGATGACACGTACGATGTAACCGACCTGCTCGACAGGTCGGAGAACGAGTTGTTTCAGATAGCAGAGGGAAACATAAAGCGCGAGGTACTGCCGATCAATGTTGTAATAAAGAGGGCCATTGAGGAGATGGAGGAGGCCGGCAAGAAGGAGGACGGGCTGATAGGGGTTCCGTCGGGTTTCAGCAGGCTTGACAGGCTCACCTCGGGCTGGCAGCGATCGGACCTGGTAATCATTGCCGCCCGTCCGTCGATGGGGAAAACCGCTTTTGCACTGTCGATGGCGCGGAACATCGCAATAGAGCATGGCCGGAAGGTTGGTATCTTTTCGCTTGAAATGGCATCGGTACAGCTTGTCAACAGGCTTATTACAGCAGAAACAGAGCTTCCGGGTGAAAAGATAAAGAACGGAAAGCTAACGGAGGCCGAGTGGAAACTTCTTGACAAGAGAATAAAGAAACTTGTTGAGGCCCCCATCTATATTGACGATACGCCGGCCATCTCGGTGTTCGAGCTGCGGGCCAAGTGCCGCAGGCTAAAGGCCCATGACAGGCTTGATATTGCCATTGTCGACTACCTGCAGCTTATGTCGGGTCCGCCTGAGGCGGGGAACCGTGAGCAGGAGGTGAGTCTTATTTCGCGATCGCTCAAGAGCATAGCAAAGGAGCTTGGGATACCAATTCTTGCACTCTCGCAGCTCAACAGGTCGGTTGAGACCAGGGGCGGTTCGAAGAGGCCGCAACTTTCCGACCTGAGGGAGTCGGGGGCCATTGAGCAGGATGCCGATATGGTGGTGTTCATACACCGCCAGGAGAAATACGGTCTGATAGAATTCGAGGATGGAACCTCCACCAAGGGTATTGCCGAGATCATACTTGCAAAGAACAGGAACGGTCCTGTTGGTGACGTAAGGCTCAGGTTCAGGGACGAACGGGCTCAGTTTGTTGAACTCGATGAGTTTGATCTCGACGAGATAACCGAACAGGCGCCTGCAAGGTCACAGTCGTTCATTGTAGGTTCGAAGATGAACAGTGACAATTTAAGGGGCCGTTACGATTCGCCCGCTGCTGACGACGATTTCAGCGAGCCTCCCTTCGCTTAGCCCGGTTTCAGTTCCTGTCAGTTAAACCTGAGGATTATCCTTACACCTGCCGAGGTGAAGCGGAAGTCGTTAAACCCGGCAAATATACCTGCTTCACCGAGGAGGAATATTTCGCTTACACTGTATCCTGCCTCGAAGTATCTGATGGCGTTACCATTGACAAGGAGGCGGGCATGAAGATTCTCGCGCATAAGAGTGTTGCTGAGTCCGGGAAGAAACTTCAGTGCGAGGTATGGCACGGTATACTTCACATGCCCTTCGGCGAACCATCTGTCGGTGGCCATTGAGTACCATGCCGGAAGGTAAAAGGCATCGCTGTAGTTATTGAATAAAACCGGCGAAGCCTGGGTGTTGAAGTGGAACCTGTCCTGGAACGGCACAGAGTCGGGGCTGATAAGAAGACCTGCCCTTGCTTTCCAGTAGAATTCGGCAAACGGGCCGGTATCCTTCCTCTTTGAGGCGGAGAATTCCATAGAGGTGTAGGGTGAATATGATCCTGCCGCATTATTGAATCCCTGACTGAGTGACAGTATGAAGGTGGGGTAGTCGGAACCGGCAGGGAACTTCCTCCCTCCCGAGATACGGTATCGCTGGCGGGGTATTATTGTCAGCTCAGCCCCCAGTGAGAGGTGATCATGAGCGTAAACAGAAACCCCCTCGCCCGGTATATTGGGCTTATACAGGCTGTCGCGTCTGAAGAACGAGAATTGGGTATTGTTTTCGAGAACCGATCTCTGTTCGGCCCTGCCCGAGAGTTCGAGATATATACCGTTTGAAATCTCGGTTTTCAATCCCGTGGCCAGGTAGCGCGAATGGTAAAAGCGCACCAGATTATCCTTCAGCAGCAGCGACCAGGCTGCATTTATGAACGGGCTGGCCGGGGTATAGTTACTGTAGTCGGCCGACCTGTCGCCCACTCTTAACCAGAAGTAATCGTTGTTGGTTTTGCTGTAGTTGAAAGAGGTGTTTATAACGTAATATGGGGCCTTGCGCGAGAAGGTATAACCAGCCTCGGGGAATACAGAGAATGATCTGCCGCTCTTCCATTGCCTGGTAATTCTGAAGTCAGTGCCCCAGTTGAACCCGTCAACGGTATTAAACGAGAGATTATCGAATCCGGCAATGCCTCCATAAGTGATGGATATTCTGTTGCTGTCGGCCCTCCAGGTTTTGCCGAACAGGAAGTTTCTGGCAGACCGGCTGAAAGGTGTGCTTTTCCCGGCCGAAAGGTTAATGGAGACTTCGCCTCCCGGGGCTGGTCTGACCTCCCTGAGGGTGTTTGTTCTGATGCTGTCGGCCCTGCGAAGACTCACCAGTTCATCGGAGGGTAAAGGAATTGGCCTTATACCGCTCCAGAAGTCCTCGCTTCTTGCATTGGCTTCCTTATCGATAATGTAGCTGGTGGTCTGTTTAATTTCGAGTTCCTTTTTTGCTGTGTCTCGGCCCGAGACTGCAGAAGCCTCCCTGTCAATAAGCTTTGAAAGCCTCACCATGTCGCGGTTGGTAAGTTCATCCTTTGCCATAAGCTTTTCAATCTCATCAGCCGATTTTGAGGTGCCAGCCTGAGGTGTTTGTGTAGCCGGGGTAACCGGGACCCGGGGCATGGTCATTGCAGGAAGTCCTTCAGGCGCCACGGTAATAATGTCGGTATACTTTACCGAACTGGTGTAGTTAGCCCTGGCTTTGACGCCAACCATTGAGAAATCGACATCGAAGCTGTGGCTGACCGGCATCCAGAAATCATTTTCAACGGGAGTATGAAGCTGTTTTACGCGGATCTTGCCAATGATGTTTTCATTTTCAAGGTCGAGGCTGTGAATGCACCAGAGGTCTTCAATAATAAACAGCGTTCCGGAAAAGACCTGCTGACTCTTCCTTTTCGGGATCACTGCAATCTTATTGATAACATATTGTCCCTGCAGTGAGGCTCCCTGGTATGAGAAGCGGTAGTGAGAGAATGCATCAGGCGAGAGTGGTGAAACTGCAATGGCTATATGTGGCGCATAGAAACTTGCCTGAATGTAATTCATTGGTGAAATCTGGTCGCTCTCCGAGGGGATGTTCGACCTGATTGCAATGAGGCGGTGAATGTATTTATCGGGGGCAGTAAAGTCGATCTCGTTATGTGATTCGTATAGGTATTTCTCACCTACCTTCAGGTCTATTTCTGCGTCACGGTCCATGGCCATTTTCATAATTCTGGGCATCTTGTCAATAATTGCAGTACCCTTAAGGTATACCTCGGCCTTGTAATGGTTAACGGCATTAAGGTACCACGGGGCCCTGGCGATTGCCTTCCGCATTATTGCGTAGGCCGGATCTTCCCTGCCCGAGGTGACCGTTACCTCGGGTATCTGAAAATACTGCACGGTGAGGGAGACATCTCTTACGACCGGTTTTCCGGCAATTCGTACCTGTCTGAAGTCCTGATTATAACCCAGGCTCTGGTAGAATACGGTATAGGCACCGTCGCTGAGGCGAAGCTCGTAGTAACCCATTGCATTGGCAGTGGTTCCCATCTGCAGTTCCTGAATATAAACGGTTGCATAAGGTACAGGGTTGCCCGATGAGTCGGTAATATTACCCGATAACGTTGACTGTGCCATAATTCCGGCAACGGTCAGCAGTG
>VGGM01000133.1 GCA_016868515.1 Bacteroidota bacterium
CGGTCCTTCGACTTGGTATAGGCGTCCTTGAAAAAGTCAATGGCTTCGAAATACTCACCGGCCCTGAATGCATCCCAGGCCTTCTCGGCTTTCCTTTTCTGTGAATGGAGTGCAAGCGGCACTGCCAGCAACAGCAATATGACAATTATACGGTTCCTCATCTGAAAACAACCACTATCCGCAAATGTAACTATTGTTACTCTCCAAACGGATATAACCCAGATTTATTTTAACAAATCAAACAGGTCAATACGTCACTAAACCAGTACGGCACCCCTTATCTCGTGAACAGAAGTTCCCTGTACTTTGGAAGCGGCCACATCTCATTGTCAACCGTCTGTTCGAGCTTGTCGATGTGGTACCTTATTTCCGAAAGGTAAGGCTTCACATTGCGCTCATAGGCAAGCGCCCTTTCGAAAAGGCTATCAATGATATTCGCCTTTTTGCGTTCCTCAATCATCTCGTTCACAAGCTTCTTGATCATGGTTATGTGGTCTGACGTGTTAACTATCAGCTCTTTTCTGGTGCCTGCCAGCCGTTCATACTCAATCCCTCCGAAAACCTCCTTCAGACCCCTTACATTGTCAAGCAGGAGAGTCATATACCTGACGGCCACCGGGACTATATGGTTGATGGCCAGATCTCCCAGGACTCTTGCTTCAATCTGCACTTTCTTAACGAACTTTTCGTATTCAACTTCAACCCTGCTCATAAGTTCCTTATCGGAAAAGACTCCGGTAGAAATCAGTACCTCTTTCGACTGAGTGAGCAGGTAGCCTTTCAGTGATTCAGGCACGCTTACCTGGCCTGACAGACCCCGGGCAACAGCCTCCTCCTGCCATTCTGCGCTGTAACCGTCACCTTCAAACCTGATCCTCTCGGTTTCGAGGATATAGTTCTTAAGTATGGCAAAGATGGCCTCATCTTTTTTGCGTCCCTTTTTAATAAGGGCGTCTACCTCTTCCCTGAACCTGACAAGCTGGCTGGCAAGGGCAGAGTTAAGCACTATCATCGGGGCACTGCAGTTGGCAGAGGAACCCACAGCCCTGAATTCGAACCTGTTGCCGGTGAAGGCAAACGGACTGGTACGGTTACGGTCAGTGTTGTCAAGAAGAATTTCAGGGATTTTACCGATTCCGAGTTTCAGTTCCGTCTTGAGTGCCGGGCTCATCTTTCTGTCGGTTACCTTTCTGGCAATAGATTCAAGCATGCCTGTAAGGTAGGTTCCCAGGAAGACTGAGATTATTGCAGGCGGTGCCTCATGGCCTCCAAGACGGTATGAGTTGGTTTCATTTATTACGCTGGCCCTCAGCAGTTCATTATGATCATTTACGGTTTTCAGCACGTTAACCAGGAAGGTAAGGAACTGAAGGTTAGACTTGGGGTTTTTTCCGGGCGACAATAGATTAACACCGGTGTCGGTTGCCAGTGACCAGTTGCAGTGTTTCCCCGATCCGTTTATTCCGGCAAAAGGCTTTTCGTGGAACAGCACCCTGAACTTGTGCCTGCGGGCAACCCTCTTCATCACATCCATAAGCAACTGATTATGGTCGACCGCCAGGTTAGCCTCCTCATATAGGGGGGCGCACTCAAACTGGTTGGGAGCCACCTCGTTATGCCTGGTCTTTACCGGGATTCCAAGCCGGTAGGCCTCATATTCAAAATCCTTCATAAAGCACATTACCCTTTCTGGTATCGAACCGAAATAATGATCGGCCAGCTGCTGATCCTTGGCCGACTGGTGACCCATAAGAGTACGGTCGGCCAGGACCATGTCGGGACGCGCGTAAAAAAGGGCCTCGTCAATGAGGAAATATTCCTGTTCAACACCAAGAGTGGCTATCACTTTTTTTACATCCTTGTCGAAATAATGGCACACATCAACAGCAGCCCTGTCGAGCGCCGAAAGAGCCTTCAGAAGCGGAGTCTTATAATCAAGCGCTTCTCCGGTATACGATACAAAGACCGTTGGAATACATAGGGTGCTTCCAATTATGAAGGCCGGCGACGATACATCCCAGGCTGTATACCCCCTTGCTTCGAAAGTGTTTCTTATGCCGCCGCTGGGAAAGCTTGAGGCATCAGGCTCCTGCTGAACCAGCAAATTCCCCGAGAACGACTCCAGTAACCGACCATGTTCACCATGCTCGATAAACGCATCGTGCTTCTCTGCAGTAGAATCGGTCAGTGGGTGAAACCAGTGAGTGTAGTGAGTCACTCCTCTCTCTATTGCCCATGCCTTCAGTCCGGTTGCAACCTGGTCGGCTATCTGCCTGCTTATGGTTGTCCCTTCGAACATAGCTCTCCCTACTGCATTGTAAGCCTCACGGGGCAGATACTTCTCCATCTTCGGAAGATCGAATACATCTGATGCAAACATTGTCGATATGTCAGCAGATGGTCTGTTGGGATTAACAGGCACCCTGTCGAGTACATCCTTTAATGCTGAAAACCTTAACTGTGCCATTTGTACGGTATTATTTGAATACAAAAATAACATTCTCCAATAACCCCCCCTTGATTTTTTCGATCATTATATGTTTTTTATTATTTTTTTTTCAACACTCCCCCCTATTTCATGGGTACTTTCAGTAAAATAGTGTTAATATCAGCGAAACCCTAGAGTAACTCTCGGATTTGCTGTTAAAGAAGCAAGAAACCATTCCATGGAACCGGGAGATGAATTGTGTAAGTCGTTTCAAATAACGGAAGGCTAACTTTTTTTATACCGATTTTTGTTATATTTGTCGCCTGTTTTACCGATACTATATATTAATTAAAGTTCCATACTAAATGTCAATACTTCAGACTTTACGGGAGAGGGCTGGCTGGCTGGTTGCAGTTGTTATAGGGATTGCCCTTCTGATTTTCGTAATAAGCGACTTTTTCGGAAGCGGCAGTGGTCAGCAAAGGCAGGCCAGGAAGTTTTATGAGCTTGCCACTATCGGCAACGAATCGCTTTCTTACCAGGAATATGATGCCAGGCTTCAGAATCTCATTGAGATATACAAGCTTTCCGGCACCCCGAACATAACCGAGGAACTGGCCGAAACTCTCAGGGCACAGATATGGGAGCAGATTGTAAGGGAGAAGATCCTGCAAAAAGAGTTTGTGAAACTTGGCATAGAAGTCTCCGATGAAGAGCTTGCCGAACTGGTTACCGGCAATCAGAAACATCCTATCGTAATCCAGCTTTTTACCGACCGTGAAACAGGTATGTTCAACGAATCGTTTCTGATTAATTTCCTTAAGCAGACTGAATCTGATCCTACTGCTCTAACCTATTGGCTTTTCTTCGAGGATGAGATTGTAACTGAGAGGCTCAATGCAAAATACAACAACATGGTGTCGAAAGGGCTTCATGTTACAAAATTCCAGGCTGAGTTTGAAAAGAGCAGTGCAGCACGCAGTGTCGACTTTACGTATGCCGGCAGGTATTTTGCCACCATACCTGATTCGCTGGTAACGATATCACAGGATGAGATCAGGAAGCACTATGCATCGCGCAAGGAAGAATACAAGCGTCCTGCCCTCAGGAGCATGGAGTATGTTACATTTGACATAGAGCCGTCGCAGGAGGATATTGACGAGGCTTTCCGCTGGATCTCAAACTATATCGATGAATTTGCGGGCTCACCCGATCCTGAACAATTTGTAAACCTGACAGCCGACACAAGGCATGTGGGATTCTACCTGACTGCCGGTCAGCTTCCAGAAACACTCAGGGAATTTGCCCGGAAGGGAGAAATGAACGTCGTTTTCGGGCCATACCTGGAGGACAAGACATACAGGATTGCCCGAATAATTGACATAGCCGAGAGACCCGACTCGGTGAGGGCAAGGCATATTCTAATTGCAGCCGGCCCGGAGAAGACAATGGCAATGGCAAAACTTGAGGCCGACAGTTTGCTGAATGTTATCAGGGGTGGAATGAGTTTTGATCTGGTGGCAATGCTTACGTCAGATGATCAGGGTTCGGCACAGGTTGGAGGCGATCTGGGGTGGTTCCCCGAGGGGATGATGGTAATTCCATTCAACAATGCCTGCTTCAGCGGCAAGAAGGGTGATCTGGTGATTGCAGAAACAACTTACGGAGTTCACATTATTGAGATTATTGAACAGAGCAGCCGGGTAAGAAAATACAATATCGGAATTATCGACAGGGAGGTAATCCCCGGTTCCGCCACAATTCAGAAGATTTACGGCGAGGCAAGTCAGTTTGCAGGCAATAATCCCACCCATGAGAAATTCAACCTGACGGTTGCCGAACTTGGGCTGAATAAAAAGATTGCCACCGACATCACTCAGGACCAGAAGGATATTGCCGGTCTGGAAGGCGCAAGATACCTTATCATGTCACTTTTTGAGACAGTCGCAGGGAAGATTGTTCTTGACAACAGCCAGCAGGCAGTTTTTGAACTTGGCAACCAGTATGTCGTTGCTTACTGCACCAGGTCGCAGGAGGAGGGTATTGCCGGACTCAGCGATGTTGAGGACGAAATCAGGTATAAGCTGATTAACCTTAAAAAAGCCGAACTGGCTGCAAATGAATTAAGTATGGCAATGAATGAGGGTAAGACGCTGGAGGTGATTGCACGTGAAAAGAACCTGCTTCTTGAAGAAGCCGCAGCTATATCATTCAGATCGTTTTCGGTACAGGGAATGGCCGGTATTGAGCCTGCTCTTATTGCGGCCGCCTCAGCCGCAGGTGAAGGTATACTGACAGGCCCGGTAAAGGGCAACAACGGTGCCTACCTGCTTACGGTCAACAGCTCGGCGCCTGCAAATGAGGAGGAGTTGCAGATGATCATTGACAGGCTCTCCGCGATGCTCCAGATCAGGTCGTCATATGAGCTTTTTGAGGCTCTCAGAAAGGAAGCGGGAATAGTTGATAAGAGGCACAAGTTCTTTTAGAAAGATATTACCAGAAGCAACAGCACTATTGAAGGAGGTTACTCCTTTTATGGTGCTGTTCTCATTTACGGGTGCCAATGATCGGCACCCTATTAATTACTATATTTGTTACTGAACTTAAACTGCGATATGAAGCTTCTGACATCAAATGACCTTGCCAAAGCAGTCAACCTGAATATACCGGGAGGTAGTCTGATTGCAGGCGCCCTTATGCAATTATTCAGGTATAACAAAGTCAATAAGGTTTATTCATCGGTACTTGAGAGAGATCCGCTGGGATTGGTTACTTCACTCCTTAACCAGCTGGAGATAAGATTCGAGGTTTCAGAGGAAGACCTTAAGAACATCCCCGAAACAGGCAGTTTTATATCAGTATCAAATCATCCCTACGGGG
>VGGM01000134.1 GCA_016868515.1 Bacteroidota bacterium
AAAGACTATCTTGTTAAGAAGTCATTCTGGATATTCGGCGGTGACGGGTGGGCTTATGATATAGGCTTTGGCGGGCTCGACCACGTAATAGCGTCGGGTGCTGATGTGAATATTCTCGTAATGGATACCGAGGTGTACTCAAATACGGGCGGACAGGCATCGAAGGCAACACCGGTAGGTGCAGTTGCCAAGTTTGCTGCTGCAGGAAAGCAGATACGCAAGAAGGACCTGGGGCTGATGGCAATGACTTACGGTTACGTTTATGTTGCACAGGTTGACATGGGAGCCAACCAGAACCAATACTTCAAAACCATTAAGGAAGCTGAGGCATACCCGGGCCCTTCACTCATTATTGCCTATGCGCCGTGCATTGCTCACGGACTAAGGGATGGTATGGGTAAAACCCAGGCACAGGGTGATTTTGCTGTTCAGTCCGGATACTGGCATCTCTACAGGTTCAATCCTACGCTCGAAGCTGAAGGTAAAAACCCGTTCACTCTCGACTCTAAGGAGCCCGACTGGAGCAGATTCCAGGATTTCCTCCATTCTGAGGTAAGGTATACTTCACTGCTGAAGACCTTCCCGGAACAGGCTAAGGAACTTTTCAAGGTGGCAGAGGAGAATGCAAAATGGAGATACAACTCATATAAGAGACTTGCAGCAATGCAGTATTAATATGAGCGGAAATAAGCTGTGATGCCTTGTCTGAGGGATGATGGTGTCAGACAGAAACAAAAACGGTGCGGAGTAATGAATCCGCGCCGTTTGTTTTTTACCCTGAACATGGCCATACCTCGGTTTATTCTGATAAAGTTTGAACAGGTCGTTGCCCGGCGATTATTTCACAGCCATTTTTGCTAACTTTGCCATCTGATTCATCGCATGGGAAGACTGGTTGCAATAGACTATGGCAGAAAAAGATGCGGAGTCGCAGTAAGCGACCCGCTGCGTATTATTGCCACTCCTCTCGATACAATCAGAACACATGAGCTGGAGGCTTTTCTTCTCGCCTACTTCACACGGGAAAGTGTTGACGAATTTGTGGTGGGATACCCCAGAACCATGAACAATGAGCCGAGTGAAGCTGTTAAATATATCGATCCTTTCCTGGCCAGGCTCGCAAAACTGTTTCCCGGAACCAGAATTACAACCGTTGACGAACGGTTCTCGTCGAAATCGGCGATGCAGGCAATGATTGAAGGTGGAGTAAAGAAAAGTAAAAGAAGGGAAAAGGAGTTGGTTGACAGGATAAGTGCATCCATAATCCTTCAGGCATACATGAACAGAATAACAACACACTAGGCAGAAATGATTTATCCTGTAGTAGTATACGGACATCCGGTTTTAAGAAAGGTTGCAGAGGATATTGACAGGGATTATCCGGGGTTGCAGCAACTGGTGAGTGACATGTTTGAAACTATGTACCACGCTGATGGTGTGGGACTCGCAGCCCCACAGATTGGAAAACCGATTAGAGTATTTGTAGTTGACGGAACTCCTCTGGCAGAGGATGACTCCGAAATGGACGGATTCAAAATGGTATTCATTAACGCCAGAATAATTGAGAAGTCGGGCGAGATAGTGCCTATGACCGAGGGGTGCCTCAGCATACCGAATCTGCGTGAAGAGGTTAACAGGGAATCGTTCCTGAGGATGACATGGTACGACGGAGACTGGAATCCACGCGATGAGGTATTCACAGGGTACAAGGCGCGGGTAATTCAGCATGAATATGATCACCTCGACGGGGTAATGTTTACAGACAAGGTGAGTCCGCTTCGGCGGCGTCTGCTTCAGCGCAAACTGAGTGATATCAGTAAGGGAAAGTTTGAGGCTTCCTACAAAACCATAATTCCGGGCCAGCGCGTCAGATAATTTTCATAACTTTATGCAGTCATCGCTCATTACGTGCTGCATAAGGAGATACCATTCATAAGGTTTCTTGTGCCGCTTGGTGCCGGTATTCTTTCAGCCTACATGACTGAGGGAGGCATTGCAGTGGCATCGCTTCTCGCTGCAATCAGCCTGATACTGATCATAACTTTTCTGGCTTTTCCCGCTGCTTTTAAAAGGAACCTGTTATTCGGAATCATTCTTCAGACCTTCCTCTTCGCAGCCGGATTTTTGTTGTTAAGGCAGGAACTCTCGATGCCGGCTTACCTTGATGAACACAACAATGCTACCTATGTGTGCAGAATAAAGACGTACCCACTTAAGAAACCGGCCAGCTATGCTATAATGACTGAAATCATGGCAGTGAAGGGCCGTGAGGATACAGCTTTTACCGGTATCAGGGGAAACCTGCTGATTTACTACATTACTTCCGATAGCCTGGAACCACAATTTGTACCGGGTGATGTCATCAATGCTGATATAAAACCTGCGCAATTTACAAACAGGGGTAATCCGCTTGAGTTTGATTATGCCAGGTTCATGCTGAAAAAGGGAGCAAGGTATTATGCTTTCGTCCGACCCGAATTAATCACGGCAACTATCAGGGCCGAAAAGCATACCATCAGGGAAAAAGCACTGATTGCCGGCAGAAGAATTCTAATCCTGTACCATGAAATTGGATTAAACAGTCAGAATGCTGGTCTGCTTGCAGCTCTTACACTTGGTAACAAAGAGATGATTGATGAGGATTTGAAAGATGACTTTTCGAAGGCGGGTATTATGCATGTAATGGCAGTATCGGGGCTTCATGCGGGGGTTATAAGCTCATTTGTCTTCTCCATTCTCTTTTTCATGAGAGGCAGGCTGAACACTGTCAGGGTACTCTTATCAATTACAATCCTATGGGCATTTGCTTTTATTACCGGGCTTCCCCCTTCGGTTGAGCGGGCATCGCTCATGTTTACTTTCCTGCATGCCGGAAAACTGCTGAAAAGGCCCCCCAATAGTGTTAACTCAATCCTGGCGGCTGCATTTTTTATGTTAATATTCAAGCCGTCTGACCTCACTTCACTCAGTTTCCAGCTCTCCTTTTCGGCTGTATTATTTATTTCTGTCTTCTTCAGGAAGGCAGCCGGCATGGTTCGCACCGGAATCAAACCGTTAGACAGGTTGCTGCTGCTTGCAGTTGTCTCGGTGCTCGCTCAGGCCGGGACTCTTCCGTTTACACTCAATGCGTTCGGCATGTTTCCGGTTTGGTTCCTTCCTGCAAATATCATAATTATCCCAATGGCCTCATTGCTGATAATAGCCGCGTTCTGTTTGCTGCTGATCTCAGGATTTGGAACCATTGCCGGACTCGCAGCCAAAGTGGTTGACATGCTTGCTGGTTTTACCATTGAATGTGCCGGATGGCTGGGGGGCCTGCCTGGTTCGGGCAGTGAAACATCATCTATCCCGTGGCCCGAAACCATATTGCTGCTTATCTTCATGTGGAGCCTGATGCGATTCCTGGTTCCGGTAAAGAAAAGAAGACTGATTATGCCTGCTTTCGCATTCCTGCTTCTAATATCTGTTTCAGGCCTCAGACAGCATGCGCTGTCCAAAACTTCAGAAATAATAGTATACAACTCAACCGAGGGATTGGCGCTCGGACTAAGGAATGGCAGGGACCTGATGATACTGTCTGACACCATAGTATCAGCAACTCCTGCACTCAGGCATGCCTCAGCCCTTTCGCTTAACCCGATTTATGCAGGGAACATCCGGCATCCGGTTCTGATTAACCATTCAGGCTTGAGACTGATGGTGTCGGAGTATATTGACTATGTGTTACTTGAGGCCATAAATCCCGACATACTTGTTGTAAAGAGTCTGCCACGCAGCTTCAGACTGGAATTAAACGAACCGCCCGCTGCAATAGTTGTTACTTCAGGCAGGCCCGGCGTCTTAATGACTGCAGAGAGAAACAATGACTACCTTGTATCCTGTGTACATTATATCATGGAAGAAGGTGCCTGGGTGCTGAAAATGCCTGCTGTGGATTCGAAAAAGGACTAAAAAACTTGAAGAATACACAATTAAAGTATTAATTTGGTTCGCTTTTTGCGTCACTGAACGTCTATGAGAATTGTAATTGCCGGAGCCGGGGAGGTAGGTACTCACCTGGCAAAGATGTTATCGAACGATAATCACGAGATCATTCTGATTGATACTGAGGAACTCAGGCTAAAACCCATTGATTCCTCACTTGATGTGCTTACCTATCACGGGTCGGCAACATCTGTAAATATGCTTAGGGATACTCTCGGGAAGAACACCGACCTGTTCATTTCAGTAGCCCACTCAGAGGATACGAATATAACTGCAGCCATACTCGCCAAAAGACTTGGAGCCGAAAAAACCTTTGCCAGGATTAACAATATGGAGTACCTTGAGGAGAATACCCGCGAGTTTTTCCTAAGTCTCGGTATTGACAATATGATTTACCCTGAAATGATTGCCGCCAGGGAGGTTCTCGGGCTGTTGCATGAGACAGGCACTACCGAGTATATGGAGTTCTCGGGCGGTAAACTGATGCTTTATGTGCAGAAACTTGATGATAATGCTCCCATTATTAACAAAAGTCTGGAGGAAATAGCCGGGAGTTTTAAAACCCACAATTACAGGGCTGTTGCCATTAAGAGAGATGAAAAGACCATTATTCCCAGAGGTAATGAAAACTTTCGGGCCGGCGACCTTGCCTTCGTTGTAAGCACACCCGAAGGAATTGACGAGATGATGCTTTCTTCAGGCAGGGAGAATTTTGAAGCAAGAAGGATAATGATCCTCGGGGGCAGCAGGATAGGAAAGCTTGTAGCCGGGGAGATGCAGGGCGAGTGTGAGGTAAAACTCATTGACTACAACCTTGAGAAATGCCAGATACTTGCCGACCTGCTGGAGAATACGCTGGTAATCAATGGCGATGGACGTAACACGGAACTGCTTATGGAGGAGGGCATTACCCGGATGGATGCCTTCGTTGCCGTAACCGGGAACTCGGAAACAAATATTCTGTCGTGCCTCCTTGCCAAGAAGCTTGGAGTGAAGAAGACCATCGCTGAGGTTGAAAACATGGAGTACATCAGTCTTGCCGAGAACACCGGCATCGACACCATAATAAACAAAAAGATCTCTGCTGCCAGCCGAATCTTCATGCACACAACCAACCCCAACATAACAGAAATAAAGTGCATGACCGGAACAAACGCGGAAGCTATGGAATTCAGGGTTCCCGAAGGGGCACTTATAACTGAGGCACCGCTCAGGCTTATAGGATTCCCGAAAGATGCAATAGTTGGGGGGGGCATCAGGGGTGATGATTCATTTATTGCCACCGGAGACACCCAGATTCAGGCGGGCGACAGG
>VGGM01000135.1 GCA_016868515.1 Bacteroidota bacterium
CATCGGGCGATGCAGCGCCTATAAGGCTGATCAGGTTAATAATAGCCGCCTTCGGTGTGGTGAATATCTTCTCGCCCGACAGAAGGTATTCATTATCAGCAAAAGGGTCATCATCGCGCGAGCACGACACTGCTATGGCAACCAGTAAGGGCAGCGCAAAGGCATATGGTGAGAAACGGAAAAATCTGTGCATGGTAAGTTCTCTTATATCTGCAAAGATAGCTTATGGTTTCTTATCTTTGTGCGCCCCGGCAGAAAGATGGTATCGGTACGTGACATAGAGGTGACATTTGGCAGCTTTACGCTGATGAAGGATGTTTCATTCCTCATAAACCGGCAGGAGCGGACAGGTCTGGCCGGCAGGAACGGGGCCGGAAAGACTACCCTTTTGAAAATAATGGCCGGTCAGCAGCAGCCAACAAGGGGCTCAGTGGAACGGCCGTCGGAAATGCGCATCGGATACCTTCCCCAGCAGATGAAGGTATCCGATACAACCACGGTACTTAATGAAGCACTGACAGCCTTTGCCGGACTGAAAGCCATGGAGCATGAAATGGAGCGCTGCCGTTTTGAGGTCTCAAGCCGCACCGACTATCATTCCGGTGACTACCTCACTCTTTGCGACAGGCTGACACATTTGGGTGAACAGTACACAATACTTGGCGGCAACAATTACAGGGCAGAGACCGAACAGACTCTTACCGGTCTGGGATTCACCCGCGAAGCCCTCAGCCTCCCCACCGCAAGTCTTAGCGGAGGATGGCGGATGAGGGTGGAACTCGCCAGGGTGCTGCTGTCAAAACCCGACCTGCTGCTGCTCGATGAACCCACCAACCACCTCGACATTGAATCAATATCGTGGCTTGAGCAGTATCTGAGGGATTTTCAGGGAGCCGTTATACTGGTATCACATGACCGTGCCTTTCTCGACAACATAACATCCAGAACCCTTGAGATATCAACAGGCCGGCTCCATGATTACAAGGTGCCATATTCACGCTACGAAGAACTGCGGCGAGAGAGGAGGGAACAGCTTGAGGCTGCGTGGAGGAACCAGCAGAAGCTTATTGACGATACCGAAAAATTCATTGAGCGTTTCCGCTACAAGGCTACCAAGGCCGTCCAGGTACAATCGCGGATAAAGCAGCTTGAAAAAATCGAGAGAATAGAGATCGAAGAGAGGGAAATGCCGGCTATTGATATCAGGTTCGCACCGGCGCCCAGATCAGGAACGGTTGTCATAGAAGCTGAAGGCCTCACAAAAACCTATGGCAACCTGGTGGTGCTCGAAAAATGTGGTATTA
This sequence comes from Bacteroidota bacterium, assembly GCA_016868515.1. Taxonomy (GTDB): domain Bacteria; phylum Bacteroidota; class Bacteroidia; order Bacteroidales; family VadinHA17; genus SLNP01. Next base: position 1,305 of record VGGM01000135.1, read on the forward strand.
TTCTGGAACGGGGCGAAAAGGTAGCATTTGTAGGCCGCAACGGGGAGGGGAAGACCACATTTGCCAGGATTATCACCGGAGAAACCGGGTACACCGGGACATTTAAAAAAGGGCACAACGTCAGAATCGGTTATTTCGCCCAGAACCAGGATGAGTTGCTCGATGAGGAGAAGAGTGTTTTCAGCACAATTGATGACGTGGCTGTTGGTGATGTGCGGGCAAAGATCAGGGACCTGCTCGGGGCGTTTCTCTTTTCAGGCGAGGAGACAGAGAAGAAGGTGAAGGTCCTTTCGGGAGGTGAGAGATCGCGACTGGCCCTCGTAAAACTTCTGCTCGAGCCTTATAATCTGCTCCTGCTCGATGAACCTACCAACCACCTCGACATGCGGTCGAAGGAGATCCTGAAACGTGCCCTGCTGAAATATGACGGTACCCTGGTGGTGGTTTCGCATGACCGCGATTTTCTTGACGGACTTGTCACAAAGGTTTACGAATTCCGCGACCGGAAGATAAGACAGCATATCGGAGGTATCTACGATTTCCTTGAGAAGAGGGACCGTGAGAATAGCCGGTCGCCAGGAAAATTGCAGGTGATGACCCCGGCTGAATCGCAGACCGACTTAATGCAGACCGCTGGCAGGATCAGGCATGAAGGGAGGAAGGAGAACGCACGGATAGTCAGGCGTCTGGAGAAAAAAGTCACGGAATGCGAAGAAAGGATTTCAATAATAGAATCAGAATTGAAAGATATGGATGAGGTTCTCAGAAACCCGGTTCCGCCGCCGGATACTGCTTTCTTCGAGAGATACGGCGGGCTTAAGGAAGCCCTGGCAAGGGAGATGAGCCTATGGGAGCAGGCTCATTCTGAACTGGAGATTTTTACGGAAACCAACCCGTTGCAATGAGTAAGGAATTTGAAAAACGTTACAGGATACCGGTGTATGATACCGATTTCAGAGGCAGACTATTCCTCCACTCACTGTTCAATTATGTTCAGGATATAGCCGCCGCGCACGCTGAAATACTGAAATTCGGAAGGGAAGACCTTCAGAAGAACAACAGGTTCTGGATACTGGCAAGAATGTACGCCAGTATAAATGCCATGCCATCGTGGGGTGAAGAGATAACGCTCCGGACAAGACCGCTGGGTGTTGATGGCCTCTTTGCCCTGAGAGATGTTGGATTGTCGGATAGTAACGGATCGGTTATAGCTGCTGTTACAACATCGTGGGTTGTTGTTGACATAACAAGCAGGCGGCCGGTAAGGCCCGACACTTTGCCTGATCTTGCGAGTGGGGAATTCTCAGGTAATCAGCCTCTTATCAGGAACGCGGAAAAGATCGGCCCTCCTGCTGACGGATGCCCCGTGACAGAATTGTTCATTGTGAAGCCCAGTGACCTTGACGTCAACCTTCATGTGAACAATGTTAAGTATATTCAGTGGATGTATGACACAATTCCTGTCAGCTACCTTTCTGAACATGTTCCGGTATCGGCTGAGATAAATTACCTTTCTGAAGCGGTGGAAGGCGACAGCGTTAGGGTTAAATATGAAATACCCGGCTCCGGAAATAACCGCATCCATTGTTCCGTTATAAGGGAGAGCGACAGCAGGGAGCTCTGCCGCATTATGACAGAGTGGATACCGGTTGCCAATTGAAAAGTTTTATAACTTTATCGCATGAGGATTACTCCAGGATACAGCAGATACAACCTGTTGCTAATGACCGCAGTGGTGTTGTTTATTACAGGTTCATGCAGTGTTACCCGTACAGTTGCGGACGATACGAAGAACATGGCTTACCTCTATAATCCCGTAAGCAACCCCTTCAATGCCCGTTTCAGGGTCTTCAACGATACAGGCAATCAGTCGGTACTTTCTGTTAAATTATTCACAGATGAGCTTTTCTTCACAGAAGCCAACCCCACAGGTGAGCCACTGGCATCGATGACAGTAACCGTAAGGCTCTTTAATGACTCACAGGGAGGGGTGCTGGCCGATACGGCATTTGTCGACAACCAGTTTAACAAGAAGATAGTTCAGCCTGAGATAATTATTGACATTCCGCTCAGAACCTTTAACGGATTTGAATACACTGCCGAGATAAGGATAATTGACAACTTCACCCGCAGGATAGTTCAGTCATTTGTGAAGTTCAACAGGTTATCGGAGTATACTGCATACAATTTTAAGGTTATCAATCCTGCAACCGGCACCGAGGTTTTTTCACCTGTCGTAACCGGCAGTGATTTTGTCAGCCTTCGATATCCTTCCAGGCAGGTTGATACGATATTTGTCCTTTCATACAGCTACTTTGATTTTATTCCCCATGCACCCTCAATGATGCTGCCTGACAGAACACCGGGCCGTGAACCCGACCAAATAGTGACCGTTGCACTGAACGACACGCTTCCCTTTATGTTTCCTTCCAGGGGTATTTACCTCTGTTCAATCGACAGCAATGTATACGAAGGCTACACCTTCTTCAATTTCGGAGAGGAGTATCCGGGGCTTTCCCGTGCTGAAAACATGATTGAACCTCTGGCGTATCTGGCAACAGCCGACGAGATGAAAGCCCTGCGTTCCGCCGAAAAGCCGAAGATGGCCATTGATGAATTCTGGCTTGGCCGCAGCAGCAATATTGAGCGTTCGAGAGAATTGCTGCGCATTTACTACAACAGGGTTATTTTCGCCAACCACTATTTTACTTCGTACAAGGAGGGGTGGCGTACCGACCGCGGTATGATATATATAATGTATGGTCCGCCCGATAAGGTATATAAAGGTCCTGCTTCGGAGGAGTGGGGCTACAGTAAGCCGGTCATCAGGTCGACATGGGGAACCCGCTACAAGCTAAAGGAGGATATGTTATGGTTCACTTTCAGGCATAACCCGGGCCGGTTCACTGCCAATGACTACTACCTTGTAAGAACCGATGCCCCGACATACTGGGATCAGGCCGTTTCGAACTGGAGAAAGGGCATTGTTTTCAGGCTCGACAACCCGGAGGATTTTTAGCAGATGGAACCAGCCGACCACGATTTTATTTTTGGTATCCGCACTGTACTTGAGGCCATCAGGGCAGGAAAAACCGTTGACAGGCTTCTGGTAAGAAGCGAAGGCAGGGGTACCCTTTATCATGAGCTGCTCGGAGAGGCTGCGAAACTTGGTATTCCGGTACAATATGTGCCTGTTGCAAAGATTGACAGCATTACACGGAAGAACCACCAGGGGGTTCTGGCCTGGATGTCGGCGGTTGAGTACAGCGATATATTCGCAATTGTCCCTTCCGTTTTTGAGAAGGGTGAGGAGCCTTTGCTGTTAATACTCGACGGTATTTCCGACGTCAGGAATTTCGGGGCAATAGTACGCTCGGCCGACTGCCTTGGTGCCCATGCGATTATTATTCCCGAAAAGGGGTCTGTCCGTGCCGGAGCCGATGCCGTAAAGACTTCCGCCGGTTCGTTGCTGCATTTCCCTGTTTGCAGGGTGAAAAGCCTTTCGCGGCTCATGGAATTCCTGAGGGATTCGGGTCTGAGAATCGCCGGGGTAAGCGAGAAGTCTTCCCTGCCGGCCCATGATACCGGTCTTACCGGGCCGCTGGCCCTGATAATGGGTTCGGAAGACCGTGGCATAAGCAGGGAACTGTTGTCAATGTGCGACCTGAAGGTTGCAATACCAATGTCAGGCAGCACTGCCTCACTGAACGTTTCAGTGGCAGCCGGCATAATTCTTTATGAGGTGAAGCGCCAGAGAAGCCTCACAACCTGAAAACCGGTTCAGGAAATGATGCTTCTTATCCTGTCATCAAGTGCCCTCTGGTCGGCAGTAAACGACGCCAGCCCCCCCAGTGTAAGCAGGGTATCGGGTCCTATTGAACCACTCCTCAGTTTATCTTCCCAGTGGCTGAAAACAGGAATCTTTCCGTCGGCAGCGATGGTGACCTGTTCCTCTCTGGTTAGTTCAGGGAACATGTCGGCAAGGCC
>VGGM01000136.1 GCA_016868515.1 Bacteroidota bacterium
GCAGCCTCAATAATTGCCTTTTCGGCCTTCTCCCAGTTCTCGTTGCTGCCGATATACTTCTCTGTATTAACAGGATCGCGCAGTGATATCTGGGCTGTAAACTCTTCGAACCTTAGCACTTTGAAGATGTACTGAACCAGTTCAATTATGCTTTTGAACTCCTCCTTGAGCTGGTCGGGCCTGCAGAAGTGGTGAGCATCATCCTGGGTGAAACTCCTTACCCTGGTGAGCCCATGCAGCTCACCGCTCTGCTCGTACCGGTAAACAGTTCCGAATTCGGCCAGCCTGAGCGGCAAATCCTTGTATGAATGAACAGTGGCATTGTAAATCTCGCAGTGGTGCGGACAATTCATCGGTTTAAGCATAAACTGCTCACCCTCCTGGGGCGTGGTTATCGGTCTGAAGCTGTCAGCGCCGTACTTCTCGTAATGACCCGAAGTTTTATAGAGATTAACATTACCGATGTGAGGGGTGGCAACCATCTTGTAACCCCTCTGCTTCAATACCTTAACCATAAAGTCGATAAGCTGCATCCTCAGTTCTGCACCTTTGGGAAGCCACAGGGGCAGGCCCATACCTACCTTCTGGGAATAGGCAAAAAGCTCAAGTTCCTTTCCTATCCGGCGGTGGTCTCTCTTTCTTGCTTCCTCAAGGAATAGCATGTAATCGTCAAGCATTTTCTGCTTCGGAAAGGTGATGCCATAAATCCTGGTCAGCATTTTGCGGTTCTCATTGCCCCTCCAGTATGCTCCTGCCAGGCTGAGCACTTTTATTGCCCTTATGGGCTCGGTTGAAGGCAGGTGAGGGCCACGGCACAGGTCGGTGAAGTTTCCGTGTGTATAAAGGGAGATGGTTCCGTCTTCAAGTTCAGAGATAAGCTCAGTTTTGTATTCATCGCCCTTCTTTCCGAACAGACTCAGGGCATCCTGTTTGTTTATGTCACTTCTTCTGTATTCACTGTTACCTGATGCAAGTTCCTTCATTCTGGCCTCAATAACCGGCAGATCGGCCTCGGTTATGACTTTCCCGGCTCCCGGATCGATATCATAATAGAATCCGTTTTCTATTGCCGGACCGATACCAAACTTCGTTCCGGGATACAACGACTCAAGAGCCTCGGCCATCAGGTGTGCCGAGGAGTGCCAGAAGGCATGTTTGCCCTGCTCATCTTCCCATTTGTGAAGGAGAATGCGCGAGTCGCTGTTTATTGGCCTTGTTAAGTCAAACAATTCATCGTTGACGGTTACCGAAAGTACCTCTTTGGCAAGCCTGGAACTAATCTGTTCTGCAATTGCCAGCCCGGTAATCCCCTTCTCATATTCTCTTACCGTCCCGTCGGGGAAGGTTATCTTAATCATTTCCATATTTTAAAAAACAGGCTGCAAAGATAATCAAATTATGCTTTGCTACTGCATTGCACCTGATGAAACTGTTTCGGTGAATATCTGTTCGGGCGGCCGGTTGGCACGTTATTTGGATTGGTATGTTGGATTTAAAACCCTGTTATCATGAAAAAGATATTCTACCCCCTGGCAATCATCCCCCTGCTCATCACCTCATGTGAGCTTGAACCCGATGCATATTTCTACACCGACAAGGTTGATGTGCTTGTAGGCGAGCCTGTTACATTTACAAACACTTCATACAATGCCTACCGTTTTGAATGGGATTTCGGCGATGGCAATCGCTCAACTGCAGTAAATCCGGTCTATTCCTACAACTCCACAGGTACCTTTCAGGTTATGCTAACAGCCATTACAAAAAGGGGAAACGCCAGTTACGCCTATCAGACTATAACTGTAAAGTACCCCACTACTCTTGAGGTTGAGGTGCTGGAGTACTTTGATGAATACCCGGTGACAGGTGCAAGTGTTCTTCTCTACCCGACCCTTGCAGACTGGGATAACGAGAGCAATGCGCTGGTTGAAGGGTTTACCAACAACTCGGGCAAAGTAATATTTACCAACCTAGGTACCTTTGTCTATTTCGTCGATGTTTGGGAGAAGGATCACAACAACTATACCCTGAGGGATGAAGATGTTGGATTCATTCGCACGCAGCAGCTTCTTCCGAACCAGATAAACAGGTTCGTTGCCTGGGTCGATTACGTAGGAGGAAAGGGTGAAGGCAGTGATGTGCGTGACCGCAAGATGGTGATTGTGAAGATGGAACGTAAGCATTCCGACAAGAAATAGCCGATAGTGATATTAGCCCATATGTTTTAGAATATTAAAATTGTAACTGATAAAAAGTCTATTTTTGGGTGTGATTAAAACTGCACCGATGAAAAGAGACCTTTTTTCACTTATTGTTGCCATCGTAATTCTGTTTACCTGCATGTTGTCACTGCCAGCACAGGAATTCAGAATTCCTGAGGTGCTTCTCAGCAGGGCTGAAAAAACAAATTTTGAAGAGACTTCCCTTAATGCCGATGTTGCTGCTTTCTGCGATGCTGTTGGCAGTATGAGTAACCTTGCCACGGTTCAGAGGTTCGGCAGGACCAAAGACGGGAATGACCTGATAATGGTTATACTGGCCAGGCCCCGGATAACATCGGCTGAGGAGGCGCTGGCCTCGGGTAAACCTGTTATATACATCCAGGCGAATATCCATGCCGGGGAGGTGGAGGGAAAGGAGGCCTCGATTCAGTTGATCAGGGAGATATGTTTTGGTCATAAGGCCAGCCTGCTTGACAACCAGATACTGATTTTCTGCCCCAACTACAATCCCGACGGCAATGACAAGCTGGCCGCCACCAACAGGCCATCACAGGGAGGCAGTCCGCTCCTCACAGGAGTCCGCTCCTCGGGTGAGGGTCTGGACCTCAACCGGGAAGGCATTAAGGCCGAAGCAATTGAAATGAAGTCACTTCTCAGTGGAATACTGCTGAAATGGGATCCGGTGCTTATGGTCGACCTTCATACCGACAATGGTTCGTGGCATGGATACGATCTGAACTATGCCCCTTCGTTTCTTTCGGCAGGGATGCCTGCAACAACTGCATACACAACCGGCAATCTTCTTCCGGAAGTTACACGCATGGTACTCGATCGCTCGGGGATGCCGATGTTCTATCACGGGTACCTGAGGTCAAGACCGGGGGAACCGGCGGCATTTTCAACCTATTCGCATCTGCCGCGGTATGTGGTTAACTACATGGGTTTAAGGAACAGGATGGCCATACTAAGTGAAACATTTGCCAATATAAAATTTGAGAGACGGGTGCTGAGCAATTACCTGTTTCTGGTGTCGGTTCTTGAATACACCAACGAATTCGGTAAGGAAATGATGGAGGTTGCAAGGCGGGCCGATGCCGAAACGGTTGAACTGATTGCCGGAAACAAGGGAGAGCTTACCAGGGGTGTCGCCTTCAGCATGGTTGCCGAACCGGAGAAGATTTCACTTCTTACCCGCGAAACTGAAAGCTACCGCGATGAAACCGGCCGCACCAGAACCCGGCCCACAGGAAGGACACACTGGGTGGACAGCGTTATACACATGAACCGCTTTGAACCCAGGATTGTTACAAATGTACCCATGGGTTACTATTTTCCGGCTGAACTGAGCAATGTGGCCGGGAAGCTTGAAGAGCACGGGATTAAGGTTTCAGTTGTACAGAAGCGGGAGCGGATTAATGCTGAGGTGTTTACCATTACAAGGTTCACCCAGGCTCAACGTCCCTCGTATGGCGACCACCGCACGGTTACGGTTGAAGGATCATTCAGCAGAAAACCGGTAAATATACCGGCGGGAAGCTATTTCGTCGATATGCGTCAGCCACTGGCATGGCTTGTATTATATATGCTTGAGCCTCAGTCTGATGATGGTTTGCTTTTCTGGAATTATTTCGACAGCTACCTGATACCGCGGGGTGTTGAGACCAAACCTGTTGAGTTTCCTGTTCACAAGCTGATGCCTTCAGGCAAGTAGCAGAGAGTAAAAGAGAACGGCGCGGGAAAATTCCGCGCCGTTCTCTTTTGTGCCCAGGACAAGACTCGAACTTGCACACCGTAACCGGCACCAGCCCCTCAAGCTGGCGTGTCTACCAATTTCACCACCTGGGCGGGTGGAAGTGCCCAGAACAGGACTCGAACCTGCACATCATTACTGACACTAGTCCCTGAAACTAGCGCGTCTACCAATTTCGCCATCTGGGCCAGTTAGCTCAGAGCGCAGGGCTCAGGGCTCAGGCTTGCAAAAAGAACCTGCTGCATGAACCTGTTCGCAGCGGCTGCAAAAGTAAAAAAAAAATCAAAACAAGTTAATGTTTTATTCAAAAAGGGGAAAAATTGTTCACGCGTTACAGCAGAGTAAAAATAATTACACATCAGGTACTCTTATGCAATTAAAAATTTAATTTTGTACCTGTGGTTTGACCCGCCGGTGATGCGGGTTTTTTTATGGAAAACGAAAATGAAAGTTTTTAAATTCGGAGGAACATCGGTTGGAAGCGCCGAGAGGATATCAGGGCTCATAGACCTTCTCAGGAACGGCGAGAGGAAGATGGTGGTGCTGTCGGCAATGGCCGGAACAACAAATTCTCTGGTTGAGATATCGGCAAATATCAGGGCTGGAAACCCGGCGAAAACGAGGGTTTTGATTGCCGGGATGAGGAAGCAGTATCACAAGGTGGCCGATGAACTCTTCAGGGAGGAGAAGTTCAGGCGGGCCGGCCGGGAGATGACAGACAGCCATTTTGACTATATAGAAAAATTTGAAACAGAGGGCTTTGGCGATAGCGATGAGAAGAAAATAATTGCCAGGGGAGAGCTTATTTCGACGGCACTTTTTCATATGCATCTGCAGGAGTCGGGTGTGGCATCGGCCCTGGTTCCCGCACTGAATTTTATGAGGATTGACAAGGACGGTGAACCTGATTACTTCTACATTTCCCAGAACCTGGAAAGGGAAATGAGAGGATGCGCTGACGCTGAAATAATTATAACACAGGGTTTTATATGCAGAAACGTGGCCGGTGAGGTTGATAATCTCAGGCGCGGGGGCAGTGATTATACTGCTTCGATAATAGCTGCTGCACTGGGGGCCAGTGAGGTGCAGATATGGACCGACATAAGCGGCTTTCATAATAACGACCCGCGGTTTGTGGAAGGCACATCGGTAATAAGGGAACTCTCCTTCGCAGAGGCAGCAGAGCTGGCCTATTTCGGGGCGAAGATACTGCATCCCTCCACAATAAATCCGGCACGGGAAAAAAGGATCCCGGTTGTACTGAAGAACACCATGGAACCAGACGACAAAGGGACGTTGATATCAGATACCACCAGGCTG
>VGGM01000137.1 GCA_016868515.1 Bacteroidota bacterium
GGAACGATGTCGGTATTCGGCTCCGACACTGTGCGCGATTATAAAAAGCTCAGAACAATAACCGGTTACATGCCCGGAAGATTCAGCCTGTACCACGACCTCACCGTTGAAGAGAACCTGAACTTCTACGCAACAGTATTCGGTACAACGGTTAAAAAGAACTACCACCTTATTAAGGAAATATATATTCATATCGAACCATTCGCAAACAGACCGGCCGGAAAACTCTCGGGCGGCATGAAGCAAAAGCTGGCTCTTTCATGTGCTTTAATCCATAAACCATCTCTGCTGATTCTTGATGAACCAACTACCGGGGTCGATGCGGTTTCAAGAAAAGAATTCTGGGATATGCTGCAAAATCTCAGGGAAAAAGAGATTACGATCCTGGTCTCCACTCCATACATGGATGAGGCTATGAAGTGCGATTCGGTGTCGCTGGTGCAGTCAGGCAGAATTCTTGCCACCGGAACCCCCGAAGCAGTCAGAAGAGGTTTCGCCGGAAAGGTGTGGCACGCTAGTGCCGGTGGCAAATACAATCTGCTGCTGGCTCTGAGGAAGTACCCCGAAACTCTCACTGCCGAGCCTTTCGGAGGGTCGGTACATGTAACCTTCCGGAATGACATGCCCGGAACTGATATTGACCGGTTCATGGAGGCAGAGGGGTTAAGCGGATTTTCAGTGTCAGAGGCTGAACCTGCAATTGAGGACCGGTTCCTGCAGTTAATGCGTAAAAGGAGTGCCAGTGACTGACAGTATAATACAGGTACGCGATCTGGTGAAGAAATTCGGTTCCTTCACTGCCAACGACCACCTCACATTCGATGTCGGCCAGGGTGAAATATTCGGTTTCCTGGGCGCAAACGGAGCCGGGAAAACAACCACGATCAGAATACTTTGCGGCCTTTCCGTACCAACGTCGGGTGAGGCCTCCGTTGCAGGATTCAGTGTCTACAGACAGAGCGAACAGATTAAGAGGAACATTGGCTACATGTGCCAGAAGTTTTCTCTCTACGACGACCTTACCGTGCGAGAGAATATCCTCCTGTACGGCGGAATATACGGCATCAGGAGGCCGGAAATAAGGCTGCGCACCGAGGCTCTCCTTGAGCGACTCAGCTTCAGGGGAAGCGCTGATATACTCATAGACCGGCTGCCCCTGGGGCTTAAACAGAAACTGGCCTTCCTTGTGGCTGTATTCCATAACCCGAAAATCGTCTTTCTCGATGAACCTACAGGAGGCGTTGACCCGGTAACCAGAAGAAGCTTCTGGGAACTGATTTACGAGGCGGCCGCAAAGGGTATAACAGTATTCGTTACCACCCACTATATGGATGAGGCCGAGTACTGCGACCGTGTTTCGATTATGAGTAATGGCCGGATTGTTGCGCTCGATTCTCCGGCCGGTTTACGCACCACATGGAAAGCATCATCGGTAGATGAGGTTTTTGTCAGAATCGCCCGGCCAGGCATAAACTTCTCATTATGAAAAGGTTTCTGGGATTCGTCAGAAAAGAGTTTATCCATATCTTCAGGGATTACCGAACCCTGGTAATACTCTTTGGTATTCCGGCTACCCAGATAATCATTTTCGGTTATGTGGTGTCGAATGACCTGAAAAGTGCAGGAATAGCGATACTCGACCAGTCGCGCGATGAAATTACAGTTGCTGTTTCGTCGGCAATCACCGCGTCGGGCTTCTTCCACATTGCCGCTGAGCCACGGTCGGAAGCGGAAATAGATGCAGTATTTCGTAAAGGCGATATCAAGGCGGTAATAATCTTTGGAAATGGCTTCGGAAAGAGACTCCTTACTGAGGGAGTCGCCGATGTGGCAATTATTGCCGACGGGTCGGAACCCAACGTGGCAAATCTGGTGAACGGCTATACAACCGCAATAATTAACGGCTATCTGACAGGACTGATGCAAAACGGGCCGGAAGTGAAAATGCCCGTAGTTCCGGAAGTAAAAATGCTCTACAATCCTGAACTCAGGAGCCACTTTATGTTCGTTCCCGGAGTAATAACTCTCATTCTGATACTTGTTTGTGCCCTGATGACCTCGGTCACTATTACACGTGAGAAGGAATCGGGAACAATGGAGGTGCTGCTTGTATCACCACTCAGGCCGGTGCAGATAATACTCGGAAAAGTGGCACCCTATTTCATTCTCTCCTTCGTTAATGTGATAGTAATACTGCTTCTTTCATACTTCGTTTTCAGATTGCCGGTAAAAGGAAGCATGGTCTTGCTGCTTGCCGAATGCATGCTCTATATCCTTATGGGATTGTCACTCGGAATATTCATTTCGACAACTGTGGCTACTATGCAGCAGGCCATTTTTATTTCGTTCCTGGGACTCCTGCTGCCCTCCTTGCTGCTGTCGGGCTTTATCTTTCCCATTGAGTATATGCCGGGTATTTATGATTATATAAGCTTCATCCTGCCTCCCCGATGGTTTGTGGTTATTATTAAAAGCATCATGATCAAAGGGAGCGGTCTGGGCGATATCTGGAGAGAGACACTGTTTATACTGGCAGCAACAATCCTGTTTATTGGCCTCAGTATCAGAAAGTTCAAAAACCGTCTCGAATAAATAACCGGGCTGTAATGAGAACATTATTATATCTGCTAAGAAAGGAGTTCAGCCAGATTGTCCGCAACAGGCTGATTGTAAGGGCTATTTTCATTTTACCTCTTCTTCAGATGCTTGTCCTGGTGCCGGCAGTGACATTTGAAATAAAGGATGTCAGAATAACCATTAGCGACGGCGACCTGTCGCAGTCATCACGTCAGATTGCCTCGATGCTCGACGGGTCGGAATTCTTCACGGTAACGGGGTATGCCGCTTCAGCCAATGAGGCAGCTGCTTCAATGAGTAAAGGTGAATGTGATGTGATAGTTTCGTTCCTTCCGGGATTTGAGAAAAACATTATCACGGGCACCGGTTCTGTCATGCAGGTAACCGTCAATGCCATCAACGCCGTTTCGGCCCAGCTTACATGGGCTTACATTAATGCCATTATTCGCGATTACAGCATGGCCATGGCTGACGAAGCGCAGGTTGTGGCAGGGCAAACGTTTTCACCCCCCGTTAAAATATCAACCCGGTACTGGTACAACAGTTCGCTTGATTACAAGTACTACATGCTTCCGGGAGTGCTGGTTATTCTGGTTACCGCAATTGGTTTCCTGTTGTCGGGGCTGAACATGGTAAGGGAGAAGGAGACAGGTACCATTGAACAGATGAATGTTACTCCTGTTAGAAAGTACCAGTTCATTATGTCGAAGATGATACCGTTTCTGATTATCGGATTGATAGAGCTTTCACTTGGACTGATCATAGGCCGGATAGCCTTCGGGATACCATTTGAGGGGAGTCTTTTTACGATGTTCCTGGGAGCAACCCTGTTCCTGGCCGGCCTCCTGGGTCTGGCACTGTTCATCTCTTCATTCTCCGACACACAGCAGCAGTACATGTTCATTGCATTCTTCTTCACCATGATTTTCATTCTCATGAGCGGGATCTTCACTCCGGCCGAAAGCATGCCGGCATGGGCCCAGAATCTCAATATCGCAAATCCCGTGGCACACCTTATGAAGATAAACCGCATGGTTATGCTCAAGGGATCGGACATCTCCGACATAACCCCGGAGTTGAAGGCGCTGACTGTTATCGCTCTTCTGTTTACACTTCTTGCCGTGCTTAGCTACCGGAAGAGAGCATAATCCTCCTGTTTACCAGCTTATCAACACCTTTACTGGCCAGTGATCGGAGATATATATGCTGTCGCGCTTTACCTCCTCTGTTTCATACGACATAACCCTGGTTCCGGCCGGAACAAATATGTAATCAATCCTTCCGTCGCCCTGCCTGTCGGAGAAGCCGTTGAAGGTGTGTTCAGGGCCTGCCGGTGGCAATGACGACATAAGGTAGCTGTCGTACAAAACACGCCATGGGGCACCTTCTCCGGTAAGCACCCGGTATGCCCTGCTGGAAGGACTGAGGTTGAAATCGCCGGTAAGCACGAAAAAGCCGTCTCCGGAAATCCTTTTGACGGCTCCCGACAGGATTATTGAGCTCATTATCCTGGCCGAGTCGGAAACGTGGCTGAAGTGAGTGTTGAATACATGAAGCCTCCTTCCGGTAGAGGTCTCTTTCAAATGTACCCAGGTCACAATCCTGGGCAGTACCGCACCCGGCCCCAGACTGCCGGGAACATCGGGCGTTTCGGAAAGCCAGAATGTTCCGTGACCGAGGGGCTCAAACCTGTCTCTTCTGTAGAATACGGGACAGGCTTCACCACTGCTGATGCCGTCATCACGCCCGGCAGCAACCGATGAATATCCCTGCAAAGCCTGTTGCAGATACTCGTACTGGTGCCACAGCACCTCCTGCATACCAATCAGATCGGGATTCCGGTTGTTCAGATAACTGCTAACCAGTTCAGCCCTGGCTGGCCATGCATTGACACCGTCGCGGGGATTGTCAAACCTTATGTTAAAGCTTATGACCTTTAGTTCGCCTCCTCCCGAGCACCCCGTAACAGTAAATACCACCAACGCAAACAGAACCCATAACAGCCTCTTTTTCATGGCATTGTTATTTTATTAACACTATCGCCGGCCATTCCGGCATCAATTGGTAAGTTACGCCATTTATCGGGTAAATGCCAAAAAAATCGTACTTTTGCTTGAAATCAGGAGAGAAACACAGAGATGGGAGTCCCGAGTTTTTTCAGACAAAACAAGCCTAAGGAGTTCAAATATGTTCCGAGGTATTACGACGCCGAGAAAGAGGAACGCGAGGAACGGAACCGCAGGATCAGGGAAGAGCTTGGCATGCCTGAAGAGGGCGGCGGTAAATCGTCAGGGATAAAAAAAGGCTCATTTGGCCCGAAGTTCCGGACAAAGGATGAGAAGATGCAGCAGTACACATCGGTAAGGTTGATTATCATCGTTCTCGTTCTGTTCCTCATCACCTACGTATTCTGGAAGTTGTAACCCACCCTCTGCAGGATGCCCGATATCATCAAACTACTTCCCGATTCGGTTGCGAATCAGATCGCAGCCGGCGAGGTAATACAGAGGCCCGCCTCGGTAGTGAAGGAACTCGTTGAAAACTCGGTCGATTCAGGGGCAAGTGAAATCAGGGTGGTAATACGTGATGCAGGCAAAACCCTTATACAGGTAATCGACAATGGTTCGGGCATGTCTGAAACTGACGCCCGCCTCGCCTTCGAAAGGCATGCAACATCGAAGATAACCAGCGCCGACGACCTGTTT
>VGGM01000138.1 GCA_016868515.1 Bacteroidota bacterium
TCGCCCGGCTTTAGCCCTCCCGGTTCAGGGCACAGGTCTCTTCTGGTGATGCTGAAGAGAGGGCCGTTTTTACTCTGAAATTTTAAAGTATTTGAGGAAAGGATATACGACACTTCTGGTGTTAACCCCCTGTTTCGTGAGGTATTCATCGAGAAGGTTCCAGCCCGAGAATCCGTCACCCACCTCAGGTTCAAGCGCATAGAACGCCACGTTGGCCAGAGGCTGAGCCATATCGAGCATGTAAGAACCGGCGGGTATTACCTTATCCTCCACGGGTGAAAACCGTCCATCGAGCCTGGTCATGTCGTAGCCGCCACTGCTTACGTGATATAGCCGGTTTATTACAAACTCTTCCCCCGAGACGGTAACAGGTTCCTGCAACTGCGTGACCCTTAGTCCGTGAGTTCGCAGCTTCTCCACAATAAATTCCATGTCTGCCGGGATGATATATCCGAGTGGCACTTTAGCGCTCCTGGTTCCAACAGGCTTTGTGACAAGATCGACATTGCGGACAATTTGCGGGGCGCTGTTGATAATGGAAGGCTTCACACGTCGCAGGCTTGTGCCGGGAATATCTTCGTAGTCGAGGCTCTCGTAACCGTACATGCTGAATTTGCCATCGGAGACATAGCGGCCCTCAACAAAGTTGGTGAGTTGAGCGGGGCCGGCCTTTTCGCGGATGTTCTTCACCACCTCCTCATCGGCTGCCCGGCAAATTGCGACCATCTCCTTCGCATTCCCGTGGCTGAACCTCAGCACTTCATACGCACATACGTACTGGGCATAAATCATCTTTTCCCACGATATATACCATATTGTCTCAACGAGTATTCCCATCCGGTTCCTGAGCCCGTAACCCGATACCATGAACTTGCCCTCTGTTGTCCAGATGGCGTTTTCGTGGGTAAACTCTCTGGGAGGCCATACTCCTCGTGTAAACCCTCCATGGAAGTATATCTCAACACCACCTCTCTCCCTTGCACCTTTGGTAATGGCGGGGAAGAAGCGGTAGGTTACAAAATCACGCGGAGCCTGGTGAGCTGCGGGAACATTCGATCCGGCGTAGGCGATCTGGTAGCCGTGATTTACCCCTCCCATACGGTGGGTATCATAAACCAGCACAGGATCCCAGGTGTTAAAGATATTTGTATAGAGGGCATTCATGCTGGTTGTTTCCAGTTTTATGGCGTCCCTGTTAATATCGTAACCGCGTGCATCCTGGCGGGTACCCGACAACCATGGAAGACCTCTGGTTACGCTCCGTGTCTCGTTGCCATCAACATTGAAATTTGGCACAACCATTATAATAAGATTGTCTAGAAGGTATCCCTTATCGCCAAAGAGGATATCCCTTATCAGCATCAGCAGCGCCTCCTTGCCTTCGTGCTCTCCGGTATGAATTCCACCCTGCAGATAAATGACCGGTTTGCCCGACTCTCTGGCTTCCCGGGGCGAGCTTACACGGGGATTTGCCATCACCAGCACTGGACAGGTGAGTCCCCTGTCGCTGGTATACATACTGAAGACATGAACATGCTCACTTTTCCACTGCAGCATGGCAAAATACTCAAGTATATCATTGTTGCTGGCAGTATGGGTGAAACCCGACCGCTCGGCGGCAGTCTGAAGCTCCTCAGTCCAGGTACCGTTCCATTTTTCAGGCATATTGTAGCCCCACCACATCTTCTCCTGTGAAACAAGGGAGATGTTTATTGCCAGCAAAAATAGCAGTGTAATAAGAGGTCTTGAATGGTTCATGGATGGTGTTTTTTATCCCGACCGAAGTGAGATTGCCAATTCAAATAATAAACCAGATATCAGAGATATGACATCTGATATCCCCTAGAGCATCTTATAAACCCTAACCCAGTCGATCTCGGTATTTGCCACTGTACCAAGGGGCACATCAGTGCCTCCTGCAACTGAAATGTACATAGGTTCCTGTGGTATGTTACCGGTTTGAACGAATGCTTCTTCACCATTCACTTTCCAGACGAGCTTGTCGGGGGTCCATTCAAGTGTATAGATATAGAATTCACCGGCGAATTTGCCAGGGATGGATGCTTTTGCCGCCGATTTTTCGGAACGGAATATGTCAAACCATACCTTCCCCTTGCCGGTGCGGCAGATGTCTATATGCGGGGTCATGGTATCACCAAGAAGCCAGAAGGCACTGCGGGCCGAAGGATTGTCGAGCTTTATCTTGGCCGAGAAAGTCCCGTATTTCTGCCTGAAACTCTTGGCGGTATTGATCTGTCCTGAAGTATAACTGAATTCCCTGCGGGCGAATCCCGATTTCGGCGACCACACCTTCCCCTCGGTTTTCTGAGGTTTGGTTGATATGGAAAGTACAGAACTTCTTATATCGAAGTTGCCCGAGCGTGTATGAATATGGAGGTCTCCCTCGAGCGAGTAGTTATCATTAAGGAGCTTCTCTCCCCAGTAGTAACCGGTAAGCCATTTATTTCCATCAAGTTTATCCTTGTCGAACTCCTCGCTGAATGTCACCTCCCTTTTCTTAATGGTGTCGAACTTGTCAGAATCCTTAACCTTGAAGTACCAGATAATATCGTCGCTCTTCTTCAGGGTTTCGTATTCACGAAGTTGTGCGAACATCTCTGTTTTTTCATACCTCTTTTTGTCGAGGAGATAACTCTTTCTTTCAGTGAATCCGGGAGTAGCAAGCCAGGCCTTAAGCTCCTCGTATCGCGCGAACATTGCCGAGCCGTCAATCTTCCTGAAGTTGGCATACTCCTTCGATTTCAGAAAAGCATAGTACCCCTTTATTTCGGGTGAGGCCTTCAGGGTCTTGTATTCCTGTAGTTTTGCGTATTCCGCTGTATCCCTGAAGGTTACCGGCTTCATGTTCTTTTTGGCAATGAATTCAGGTGAGGAGATGTAGGCTTCAAGTTCCCTCAGTCTTTCAAGTTTCGGTGAACCGGGGTGTTTGTCGGGTTTTTTCGCCTCGGGAGACTTCTTTATGGTCTTGTATTCCATAAATTTCCTGTATTCTTCCGAATCCCTGAAGGTTATGGGTTTCATTTTCTCCTTCTGCCTGAATTCAGGCGAAGAGATATACTTCTGAAGCTCCTCAAAATGCTTTATTTTGTCGGAACCATCGAGTTCCCGGAACTTCTTCAGTTCGTTGCCCTCGCGGGTCTTGAGGTACAGCTTAATATCGCCCGAGGAGGCAAGCTTGTTGAACTCCCTCTCCTTGTTGAATTCATCCGAACCTGTGTATGTCAGACTCTCAAGCTCCTTTTTTTCCTGACGGAAGCCGGCTGAATTCACGAGTGCGTCAAGTTCTTTGTAACGAGCCAGCTCCTTCGACTCAGTGAAGGAGGTCAGCTTCGCATACTCCTCAGCAAGAGCCTTTTCGAGTTGTTCGATTTTTGCTGTTGACGGGATCATGCCCAGTGCAAACTTCAGACTTGCCATTGTCTTTTTGATTTAGATATAACCTGTTAAAGATAGAAAATCTTTAATTATCAATTATCAGATACCCGTAAAAACTTCCCTGAGGCCTCTTCCCATATTGTCGTGTTTGGTTACTTTTGCCATCAATAATGAGACAGAAGTTAATAATTACCCGCAATACCATGAAAAATACCTTGTTCGCACTGGCGCTTGCATCCATGCTTTGCCTGGCCACGACCTCATGCAGGAAAAGTACTCCGGTTACCTTCACAGGGGAGCAGGATCATCTTATCATGTCGGTTCTCTGGTTCCAGCGATCGGCTGAAATGAGGGCTCTCTTTATTCAGGGATTCAACATTGCGTCTGAACGCCTTGCCGTTGCGGCAGAGGTGCCTGGCAATGGCCGGCCGAAGGCTGTTGTAACCGATCTGGATGAAACCATACTCGACAACAGCCCGTTCGAAGCATGGCAGATTCATACCGGAGGGAGTTTTTCTGATGAAAACTGGAAGATGTGGACAGATATGGCAGCAGCAAAGCCTCTTCCCGGGGCGCTTGAGTTTACCAGATATGCCGAAAGCCTCGGGATTGAGGTTTTCTATGTTTCAAACCGCAGTCACGATGATGCCTTCGGGCCAACTCTTGAGAATATGAGAAAGTTTGGGTTTCCCTATGCCGACTCGGCTCATCTGTTGCTGAAGACAAATACCTCATCGAAAGTTGAAAGACGGGTCGGCATTCTCTCCACCCACGATATAGTTCTTCTTATAGGCGATAACCTTGCTGATGTTGATCCGGCTTTCGAGAAGCGGGATGACTATTTCGGAATGCATGGCGTCGATTCTCTCAGGCAGGAATTCGGGCGCAAATATATTGTTATGCCCAACCCTATGTACGGGTCATGGGTGACACCCGCCCTGACCCGCGGAGATGGCCTTTCCCGCAGGGATCAGCATGTCAGGAGCATTACCGGTATAAATACCGGACAGGAGAGGTGAACCCAAAGCCCTCTACCTTCTTGAACCCATGAAGATCATGATATAGTAAAGGAGGGTAGCGAGGGAACCAAGGGCGGCAATAACATATGTATATGCGGCCCAGCGCAGGGCATCCTCCGCCTTTTCATGCGTACCGTAGCCGGTTATGCCCGCATTGGAAAGCCACGCAAGGGCTCTTTTACTGGCGTCGATCTCTACCGGCAGGGTTATGAATGAAAAGAGGGTGGTAAGCGAGAAGAGCACAATACCGAACAACAGCAATGCAGGGAAAACCTGTATGGTCAGAATTCCTGCAAGAAGTATCCACTGTACCCATTTTGACGAAACGCTGACGGCCGGTACAAGCTTCGACCTCATGGTGAGCCATGAGTAGGCTTTTGCGTGCTGTACTGCATGACCGCATTCGTGAGCTGCCACTGCTGCTGCCGCCACGTTGCTGCCATAGTAAACTTCACGACTCAGGTTAATGGTTCTGGTGAGCGGATTGTAATGGTCGGTCAATTGACCCGACACGCTTCCAAGTTTAACCCCTTCAATTCCATTGTCTCTCAGCATTTTCTCGGCCACATCGCGGCCTGTCAAACCACCCGCCAGGGCCAGCTTTGAGTATTTTTTGAATCTTGATGAAAGCTGCATGCTTACAAGCCAGCTGAGCAGCATAAATGCACCGAAAATTATCCAGATTGTCATATTGAATCCTCCAAAGTCTTTAATTTCAGAACAACATATTAACAAATCACCTGCCAAATGGTTTGGCACGGGAACAAGAGTCAGATTGTCATTTCCGGCAGGCAATATCTTCACTCTTTGCCCTGGTGATGGAACCGGGATATGCTACTTTGACACTG
>VGGM01000139.1 GCA_016868515.1 Bacteroidota bacterium
ATCCCTGGTATTGGCCGTTTCGGTAATCCTCCGCCACGATTCAATGTCATCCCACCCCAGTGTCTTTTTTGCCGTCTGGGCTTCAAGCAGAAACAACGATGAGAGGAACAGAATAATAAAATAGGTTCGTTTCATATCGGTAAGGTTTTAGTCAGTTATCACGAATAATAAAAGGCTAAGATAATAAATATCGGGTATCGGGTATCAGGTATCGGGTGTCGGGTGTCGGGTATCAGGTATCAGGTATCAGGTGTTGGGTATCAGGTGTCGGGTATCAGGTGTCGGGTAGTGGCGTAGTGACGTAAAGGGGGTACAAGGGCGTAAGGGTGCCCCTGTGCCCTGTGCCCCTTTGCGGCGCAACCATGGCAAACCCGTAACCCGTAACCCGCAACCCGTAACCCGCAACCCGCAACCCGTAACCCGTAACCCGCAACCCGCAACCCGTAACCCGTAACCCGCAACCCGTAACCCGTAACCCGTAACCCGTAACCCGTATACCCAAATCAAAAGGGAGCCTTCCTTCCGGAAGACTCCCTCTATGTTCATATACTCTGGTAACAGCTTAATTGCCGAGTATCTCACTTACCTTGTCATAGAGAGCCTGACCCCTGAGGTTTCTTGCAACGATAACACCGTTTTCGTCAATCAGGGCGCTGGCCGGAATTGAGTTTACGCCGTACAACAGACGCACCGGGCAGTCCCAGTAAATCAATGCTGATACGTGGGTCCATGGAAGCTGGTCTTCTTCAATTCCCTTGAGCCATTCTTCCTTGTTTCTGTCGAGCGAAACGGCTATAATATCAAACCCTTTCTCCTTGAAATCGTTGTAGGTTCTTAACTTGTCGGGGTTCACAGCCCTGCATGGGCCGCACCATGATGCCCAGAAATCAAGCATAAGAAGTTTTGTCCCAACTTTGGAATAAAGTGTAACGGGTGTTCCTTCTGTATCATTAAGAGTAAAGTCGGGAGCCTTTTGCCCAACACTTACAGCCTTCAGTTTTGCTATTCTGTCAGCGATATCGACTGCTACCTTCGTTGCAGCAACATCGGGAGAGAATGCCTTCAGGTAGCCTTCCATCTCATCAAGGTTTTCGAGGGTCACCATTCTGTCAAGCAGAACCGGTGCATGGAAAGAAGTTGTATTCGTTTTTACGAAGTCAAGGTTCAGAGCACTCATCTTCTCTGAAATCTCTCCGGACTCCAGCCTGAGGGCGCTCATCTTTGCGGTATCACCGGCTTCACGTGCAGCAGTAAATTCAACACCCAGGGCCGCGTTCCTGTCGCGGAGCTCTTTCATGCTGTTATTCAGCGTATTAACCTCGTCCTGTGTTTTCGATCCCGTAACCATGGCAATGTTCATGGAATCAATATGCCCGGTAATCGAGATTTTTGCATTCTCAAGGTAGAATGCGAGAGATGCCCTCTTGCCTCTTGCAAGAAGCTGGACCATTTCGGGGTACTCAACAACTCCGCTAAATGTAAATACCTCACCTGCAATAACAGCCGAGTCAATAACAACGGTTTCACCCGAGACCCTTTTCTGCAGAACCACTACGGTTCCGTCGCCTCCGGCAAGGTTACCGGTAACAACATACTCTGGTTCTGATGTACACGATACAACAATCACTGCTGATGCCAGCAGGTAGAATAATTTCTTCATCTTGACAGGTTTTTGTTTGATTTGAATTCAGTTAAAGTGTGACAAAGGTATGAAAAATTCAATACTCTCAGTCTTTTCCGAAATATTTATTGAGGAGCTTGCATGCGGCAGTATATGAAGTAATAACCCCGTCATGAAGCTGCTTCTCAAGCTCGGGAAGCATTGACTCAATTTCGGTGTGAGTATAGAATGAGCTTTTAAGGCATCCCATTATGGTTTCATGCATTCTTACAACTGCCTGCTTCTTGCGCCATTCCTCAAAATATCCTGTGCTGCGAGTGTACTGAACATATTCTTCGATAACCTGCCATACCTCCTCCAATCCGCGGTTTTCCAGGGCTGAACAGGTAAGGACTTTCGGTGTCCATCCCGATGCCGGGGTTGGATAGAGATGGAGTGCATTCATATACTCAATTCTTGCCATCTCGGCCTTCATCCGGTTCGTGCCGTCGGCTTTGGTGATGGCAATCGCATCGGCCATTTCCATAATCCCTCTCTTTATGCCCTGAAGTTCATCACCGGCTCCTGCAAGCATCAGCAGCAGGAAAAAGTCTACCATCGAACTGGCTACAGTCTCCGACTGTCCTACCCCGACAGTCTCAACAAAAATGGTGTCGAAACCTGCCGCTTCACACAGGATTATTGTTTCCCTTGTCTTCCTTGCGACTCCGCCCAGTGTTCCTGCCGAAGGTGAAGGACGGATAAAGGCGTTGGGGTCGGTACTCAGAGTCTCCATCCTGGTCTTGTCACCCAGTATGCTGCCACCGGTCTGTTCGCTCGACGGGTCAATAGCCAGCACAGCAAGTTTATGCCCGTGAGAGGTTACCAGCTTTCCGAAAGTTTCAATAAAGGTGCTCTTGCCAGCCCCTGGCACACCGGTTATTCCGATCCTCACCGAGTCAACCTTATGCAGCAGACACCTTTCTATAACCGTCTGGGCTACCTCGTAGTGCCCGGGAAGAGAACTCTCAAGCAATGTAATAGCCTGACTGAGTATAGTACGGTTTCCCGACAGGATGCCATCAACATACTCTCCGACGGTATATACCCTCTTCCTGCTTTTCCGGAGCCTGCTTACAACGTTGGGATTTACGCTCGGAGGTTGCGATACACCTTTCTGTACATTAAGCGCACTTCTGTACTCCTTCTCTGAATCCGTCATCGGTTACCGGGGCATATTGGGAGAAAACTATTTTACCACTTCTCCCTTGATGGTAAGTATCAGCTCTGATTTTTTCGGATCGTTGGTGTAGACATAGATATTCTTATGCTGAATTCCCGGATTTGCACCGGAACTGAATATGGCCCTGATGGAGGCACTCTCTCCGGGGACAATAACCGATTTACCCTGCTGCAGGGCTGTGCACCCGCATGTGGCTCTTATAAACCTTATTATGAGGTCGCTCTTGCCGGTATTTACATATTTGAATTCGACCTCTCTGGTAAGGTTAACCTGCATCTTTCCTATATCAAACACATCACTCTCAAGCTTAATTGCAGGGGCATTGGCAAGTTGCTCGCGTGTCAGCGATGAGAAGTCTTCGGCAAGCGATGCTGTTACATAAAGGAATGACGTATTGTCGAGAACCCCGTTAATCTTTATTCTTACCAGGTCATTCACACCGCCCCAGCCACCGTGAAGTGATCCGTCATAAGTTCCCTCTATCAGGCCCTTCTGGCCGGGTTTAAGGGTTTCGGGAACCGCTTTCATTGAAAGATGAGGCGGAAGAGCATCGAACCCCAGGGTAACCGGTTTATCCGAAGTATTAATGACAGGCATTACTTTAATACGCTTCTCTGTCTTCTTTACAGTGGTGAATGCCAGGTGCTGGCTCTCAAACCTGAGTCCGCCCAGAGGCCACCTGTACAGCTCTTCGACAGTGAGTTCACGTGGGGTAATACTGCCCTCCAGAATCAGCACCACAGGCGTGGGCTTTGAATTTGAATGTATTGAAAGGGTCTTCCTGAACTGCCCGGCCGGCTGACCCATTGGATCCATTATAGCCCTTATATACCCTGTTGCACCGGGACGTATGGGCTGCTTCGTCCATTCAGGTGTTGTACAGCCGCATGAAGGTACTGCATTGGTTACCAGCAGAACCGAATCGCCGGTGTTGATGAAAACAAAATCGAAGGTTTTCCTGCCGCCATCCTCCTTCATCGTACCATAATCGTACCTGGTCTCTTTAAACTGTAATTTCGGCTGTGCCAGTATACTGCCTGCAACAACAGAAAAAACTAAAACTGATATTATCCTGCTCTTCATAAAACCATACTTTTTAAAAATTGTTATAGCTCAATATACAAACGCAATCGCCGGGATACCCTTATAGTATTATCAAAATCCGAACCAAAATGTGACCCGGGATGTTTGCGGTGTAAAAATAATAAAGTTTGACCTTTTAAACATTTTTCGATCATATTATCTTAGTTTTGCCGTTTAATGGGGTGTATCCGGCAGTAAAATGAATCCCTTAAAAACAATATCATATATACTGACTACCGCAGCTCTGTTATTGGTTGCATCGCCTCAGTCCAAAGCCCAGTTCTATAACGGGCTCCAGATGGCGTTTGGCAAAAACAGGGTGCAGCACTACGACTTTTTCTGGAACTATTACCGTTTCGACAACTTCGACTGCTATTTTAACGAGGAGGGACGCTCACTGGCTCAGTATACCGCTGCATACGCGCAGAAAAGGCTTGAGGAACTAGAAGACTATTTCGACTACCAGCTCGAAAAAAGGATGATCTTCATTATCTATAACAAGCACGCCGATTTTCGTCAGAACAACATTGGTCTGGTGCAGGGTGAGGAAGATTACAACACCGGGGGGTATAGCCGGATAATCAAGAACAAGGTAATGCTCTATTTCGAGGGAGACCGCGAGGCTTTCAACAATCAGATATCTTCCTCTATAGCCGAAGTGCTTATAAATGAGATGCTTAATAACGCTGACGTTAAGGACCGCACCAGCAGCTCGTCGCAGATTTTCTTCCCCGACTGGTACATAAAGGGCCTCGTTGCCTATGTTGCGGGAACCTGGAATTTCAACACCGAGAACCGGGTTCGCGAAGGATTCACCGGCGACAGGTATAAAAACCTCAACCACCTCGAATATGACGATGCCCTCTATGCCGGGCATTCATTCTGGAGATACGTGGCCGACACCTACGGCGACCCTATCATTCCCAACATCATCTACCTCACAAAGATATACCGCAATATCAACGACGGTTTCATGTACGTTCTGGGTGAGAAGCTGAAAGACCTCTCAGACGGCTGGAAGAGTTACCTTACCGACTACTTCAGCGAAGAGACCCCCGGCAATGCAGGGGCAACCGACATCATACGCAAGGGCCGCCGCGAGCAGGTCATCCAGTCGGTTCGCATGAGCCCCGACCGCAGGCAGATTGCATACGTCACCAACGACTGGGGCCGGCGCAGAATCTGGCTCTACGATGAGCAAACAGAAAAAACCAGGAAGATATTCTCGGCGGAACCAAAGCTGGAACAGATAATCGATAGGACCTACCCCG
>VGGM01000140.1 GCA_016868515.1 Bacteroidota bacterium
TGTGAAAATCCATGCCCGCGGCACCAATGATTATTACATTCTTTCTGGCCATAAAACCTCCTTTTTAAATATTAGTATCTTACTTGAAATTTTTGCCTTCCATTTAAATACACTTGGTACAATCGGCAAATATAATTGTTCCCACCGGAAAAAACGAATCTTCGACTTAAATTTGAGAAATCCTTGAGCTCAGACACAACATCCTGTCATCCAGCACGTTATTTATCATATTAATCAATTGTAAGCTTTGTTGAAGAAATTGTTTTTGCCATCTGTGAGAGAATGGTAAATTCTTTGTAGTATTGGATTCTGTATGAATGTACTGGCGCACATATACCTGTCGGGTGATTCTGAAAAGATAATTATCGGCAACTACATAGGCGACTATGTAAAAGGCCGTGACTACCTGAAATATCCCGAACATGTGCGCAGAGGCATAATTCTGCACAGGCATATTGATGCATTTACCGACCGCCATCCTGTAGTTCACAGGAGTAAAATCCATTTTACCAGGAAATATCACAGGTACGCAGGAGTGGTGGTTGATATCATCTACGATCATTTTCTTACAAGAGAGTGGGATTTCTTTTCGCGCCGTCCCCTGGAAAGCGTTACCTACAACTTCTACCGGGCTATGGTAAACAACTTCGAGATTCTTCCTGATGAAGTTAAATCAAGCTTTCCATTCTTCATAATTAACAACTGGATTGAAACTTATCAGACAAGAAGTGGTATCAGGCGGGTATTCCGGACAATGAGCAAGCGTACAAGCCTTCCTTCTGAAACCAGATATGCAATGAAGATGCTTAAAAAAAACTACTACACCCTTAATGACGATTTTATGGAGTTCTTTCCCCAACTTATAGAGTATGTTGAAAAGGACTTCGGGATTGAGATATCACATGGAATAAGGATCCCCTTCTGACCCTTACAAAAGGTACTCCGTGCGGCTGGCATCAAGCCGCAGAAAAACAAAGAGCAGAATTGTAAAACCCCAAAGCGAGCTTCCTCCGTAACTCAGGAATGGCAGAGGAATGCCAATCACGGGCACCAGGCCTATTGTCATACCAATGTTGATAAAAAAATGGAAGAACAATATTGAAAAAACCGAATAGCCGTAAATCCGTGCAAATGCCGATTTCTGCCTCTCCGCGAGAACAATCAGCCTGAAGAAAAGGAGCAAATAAATGCCAATGACTGCGATTGAGCCTATAAACCCCCATTCCTCGCCAACGGTACAGAAAATGAAATCGGTGCTTTGCTCAGGAACAAACCTGAATTTTGTTTGCGTACCCTGCAGATACCCCTTCCCGCTAAAGCCCCCTGACCCAATGGAAATAAGCGACTGATTAAGATTATAACCCTTGCCCAACGGGTCCGACTCTATTCCGAGTATAATGTTTATCCTTGTCTGCTGATGCGGCCTGAGCAGATTGTTGAAGGCATAATCAACTGTATAGATATACATTATGCTTCCCAGTAGAAAGAGATATATCACCATTACCCATTTCAGCTTGTACCTGAATATAAACCACGAAAGACCAAGCCCGGCAATGAGCAGGCTGATAATGATGGCGACCTCAATCCCGCCTATATTTATCAGATACCTGTCTGTCAGCCAGCCTCCCGCAACTAAAGCTGCAATAACTGCAAGACCGGTTAGTGGCGGAAGAAACTTCCTTGACTGGAGAACCACAATAATGAAAGCCAGAATAACCAGACCAATTGCTACAAACAGGTCATCAAACAATATTGTCAGAAGGAACAGAATAATCATCAGCAGCCCGGAAAATAGAATGTATGGGCTCATCCCTGCCCTGAACAATACGAAGAAGAACGAAATAAACACAACAGCTGTTCCCAGGTCAGGCTGTAGTATGATAAGCATTACCGGTGTCATGAACAGTGCCACCGCAGTCATCAGGTCCCGTGGCCTGGTAAGGTTTATAGCAGGGGAGTGCAGGTAACGTGCCACAACAAGAGCTGTTGCAAATTTGGCAAACTCTGAGGGCTGCAGGCCAACACCTCCGAATTCGAACCAGGCTTTTGCGCCGTTAATCTCCTTACCAATAATCAGTACCAGCACAAGAAGCAATACTACACCTCCATATATAAACCACGAAAAAAAGAAATATATCCTGTTGTCAACAAGCATTACAATCAACGCAATAACGAGCGCTGCGAATACCCATACAAGCTGTTTGCCGTAGCGCTGTGAAAAGTCTATAACACTCGGATGCTGCTCATCGTAAACCGCTGCATAGATGTTAAGCCACCCAAGGAATACCAGAAGAAGGTAAACCCCTATCGTCAGCCAGTCGACACTCAGCAATATGTTAACGCTCCTCTTCAACGGCGATAAGGTTTAATCCAAGTATATTCTCTTCCCTCCATCTGTTGTGGATCTTTCCGGTCAGGTACTTCTCCATCATAAGGCTGGCTATAGGTGCAGCCATGGTGGAACCAAAACCGGCGTTTTCAACGTAAACCGCTATCGCAATCCGGGGGCTCTCCTTCGGAGCAAAGGCAATGAAAACCGAATGATCCTTGCCATGAGGGTTCTCTGCAGTGCCGGTCTTGCCGCAAATAGTGACACCAGGAATTCCTATATGACGCGCCGTTGCTCCGGGACCCCCACTCACCACCAGATCCATTCCCTCAATAACCGGAATAAAATTGGTGGAATCAATACCAGTCATATGCCTACCCGTAAATTGGGTTGGCGTTTCGCCTGTATCCCCGGCAGAACGGACTATGTGAGGAGTGTAAAAGTAACCCCTGTTTGCAATGGCCGCTGTCATGCTGGCCATCTGAAGTGGAGTTGTCCCGATCTCTCCCTGCCCTATTCCCAAAGAGATTACTGTAAGTGCCCGCCACCTTCCGGCACCGTAATACCTGTCATAATATGTCGACTGAGGTATGAAGCCTGGTAACTCATTCGTAAAATCGGTGTTAAGCCTGTTGCCAAAACCAAAATCGGTAAGATATTTGCGCCACCTTTCATAAGCCTCTGATACAGAGCTATAAACTCCATTTTCCAGTGTCCGCCTGAATGCCTGGCAAAAATAGGAGTTGCATGAGTGCATAATTGCATCCGCCAGGTTAAGCGGAGAGGGATGACTGTGACACCCCACGAAAAGATATCCCGGACTGCATCCAAACCCGGTTCCCGCTGTAATAACCTTTTCCTGGAGGGCAATAAGTCCCACAACCGGCTTGAAGGTTGAGCCGGGAGGGTACGATGCCATCAGGGCCCTGTTGAACAGAGGCTTCAAAGTATCCTGCTCAAGTTGTCTGAAGTTGTCCGACCTGACCCTTCCGACCAGTAACGAAGGGTCATATCCGGGCGATGATACCAGCGCCAGAACTTCTCCGGTTGATGGTTCTATTGCCACTATGCTTCCCGATTTGTTCTTCATCAGCAATTCACCATACTCCTGAAGGTCTATATCGATGGTTGAAACAATATCACTGCCGGCAAATGCAACAGTATCATTTTCACCATCACGGAAAGATCCCTTTATCCGGCCATGTACATCAACAAGGTAAATGTTCACGCCCTTACGTCCCCTGAGCTGCTCCTCATATGACTTTTCAATTCCTGTAATACCTATATAGTCGCCCGGTTTATAATAGGGATTCGAATGAACAATATTGTCATCAACCTCACCAACATAACCAAGAATGTGGGCCGCCACAGGTTTTGCATATTCCCTGAGGGTTCTGGTTTGTACATAGAAGCCGGGAAACCTGTACATCTTTTCCTGGAGAACTCCAAAGGTCTCAGCGGAAATCTGCTTTAAAAATACCGACGGTGCCATCCTGGAATATCTCCGGGCAACCCTTATGCGATCCCTGAATGATTCTACCGTTATGCCTGCCAGTTCACAAAACTCAACTGTGTCAAGAACAGTTGTCTGGCCGGGTATAACCATTACATCGTAAGCAGCCTTATTTGAAACCAGCAACCTGCCATTGCGGTCATAAATCAACCCTCTCGCCGGATAGTGCGTAACAAAGCGCAAAACGTTACTCTCTGCTGAGGCCCTGTATGAATCGTCAATTACCTGAATATAGAACAGCCTTGCCAGAAGCATGAGAGATGCCAGCATGATCATCAATACCAGTATATATTTCCTGTTTATGAACGGATCTTTCATTCAGTGGTGAGAATTATCGCAATTTCCTGTAGTACTCAGTAAGCAGAACAAATATCAGCGAGAACCCGGAACTCAAAAGCACTCTCAGAAAGGTCCTGAAAAACTCTGCAAACCTGAATACCTCAATGTAAAAAAGTGCCGTATGATGAATCAGTATAACCCAGCCTGCATATACGGCAAACCATCTGAAACCATGAATCCTCATTGACAGAGCCGCTCCCTGCTCGTAACCATCACGCGGTGCCATGTAGGTAAGAATAAACGGCCTCACAAAACCGGCCAGCACTGTTGAAGAGGTATGAATCCCAAGAGTGCCCGACGCGGCATCGACAACCAGGCCGGTTGCAAATGCAGTCAGCAGCAGGGCCCACTGCGGAAACCCGAGAGGCAACAGCATAATGATCATCACGTAGATGTAAGGGTTCACATACCCGCTGAACTGGATATTGTTCAGAACCGTTATCTGAATAACGAGCAGCAGTATCGAAAACAGTATGTATCTGAATATGCTTTTATCCATCTCCTATATAACCTCTATTCCCTGCTGCTCCACTACTTTCAAACTCGGAACTATATAGAGAAAATCAAGTTTCCTGAAATCGGTCGACAAATTGACCACAATCCTGTAAAAATCTCCTCCGCTGCCGTCTACTTCAGCAACTGTTCCTGCAAGAATTCCGGGAGGAAAAACTGCCGAGTAACCGCTTGTTTCAATTGTGTCGCCCACCGCTATATCAACATGGTAGGGTATTTCGTAAAGGCCCGCCTGCCTTACCGAGAAACCATCCCACCTCAGCGATCCGAAATAACCGCTTTTCCTGATTCTCACACTCAGCCGGAAGTCGAGGTTGAGTACTGACATCGCGTAGCTGAATTTATCCGACACCGATACAATGATACCGGCAACTCCGTCAGGCCCGGCCACGGCCATCTCGGGTTCAATGCCGTCACTTTTCCCTTTGTTAAGGGTTATGTAATTATACTGCTTGTTAACTGAGTTATTGACTACTCTTG
>VGGM01000141.1 GCA_016868515.1 Bacteroidota bacterium
TGATACAATTAACCACCATTTCAACCTGTTCTTCTGTGAAGGCTGCCTGCTGGGGCCTGGAATGATTTCGCATACCGACAGGTTCAAGAAGAGGGCTCTTGTGAGGAATTACGCGCTTAAAAGGGTGGGACAACTCGACAGGCAACAGTGGGAGAAGGATATGGAAAAATGGTCAGGACTCAACTTCTCGAGGGAGTTTCATCCTCAGGACCAGACCATCCCTGAGCCACCCGATGAAAGAGTAAGGGAAGTCCTTAAAATAATTGGCAAGGAAAACATAGAGGAGGAGATTGACTGCGGGGCGTGCGGATATATGTCGTGCCGCGACTTCGCGGTGACAGTGGCAAAGGGACTTGCGGTTCCCGAAATGTGCCATACCTTCAACCTGCGCAACAAGCAGGAGTACATTGAAAACCTGCGCCAGACCAACAGAAAGCTGGCCGACACGAAGAAGGCACTTAAAGAATCGCAGGAAAACGCTCTCAGGGAAAAAGAGATTGCCCAGAATGCGTCGGACATGATGAACAGCATGCTGGAAAAGCTGCCATCAGGGGTAATTATTGCCGACTCCGACCTGAAGATTCTCCATTCGAACCTGGCATTCATCAACATAATCGGTGAGGACGCCCGATCGATAGCTGAAATTATCCCGGGACTTGCCGGTGCTGACCTTAAGACCCTGCTCCCATACAATGTCTATAACATGTTCACATTCGTATTTAAGGAGAATGAACCGGTCATCAGCAGGGATGTGGCGTTTGAGGAGAAGATGCTAAATATCTCCGTATTCCCGATCAGAAAGAACAGAATTGCCGGGGCCATTGTGAGAGATCTGTACTCTCCTGAAGTGCAGCGGGAAGAAGTAATTAACAGAATCACCGACGTGATTGACAAAAACCTTGAAATGGTGCAGAAAATCGGCTTCCTTCTTGGCGAAGGTGCTTCGGAAACAGAGCGTATGCTGAATTCAATTGTCGATTCATATACGAAAGGTAAGGGTTCCAAAAAAAAGGAATAATGTAAACCATTGGAGAAGAATGAGTTCTATATAGAGGTTAACAGCCAGCAGCGCAATCACGACGGGGAAAGGATATGCGGTGATGTCTTCCTTAACAGGTTTATCAAGGAGGAGAACAGGGTTATTCTGGTTCTGTCTGATGGCATGGGCCATGGAGTCAAGGCCAATATTCTTGCAACCCTTACCTCAACTATGGCACTGAATTTCACCGTTGAACACAAGGAGGTGGAGAGAATTGCCGAAATAATTATGAACACCCTGCCGGTGTGCAGTGAAAGGAAGATAAGTTACGCGACTTTCACGATTGTTGATATCGAAAGTGACAGCAAAACCACAATTCTTGAATATGACAACCCCGCGGCCATAGTGCTGAGGGGAGGCGCCCTGTTCGAACCGGCCTGGAAGAACGTAACTCTCAGCAAAGGCCGGAATGCCGGAAAGTCGCTGCGCACCTGTACCTTTTACCCTAAAAAGGAAGACCGGATTATCGTCTGCTCCGATGGTGTTGCACAGAGCGGTATGGGCAGCGACGCCTGGCCTTTCGGCTGGGAAAGAGACAACATTGCAGCCTACGCGGTAAAGCTCGTCTCCAATGAACCTTCAGTTTCGGCCCTTACCCTTGCCGGAAAAATCGTCACAATGGCCTTTAAATACGACAGCTATAAGGCCAAGGATGACATCAGCAGTGCCGTGGTTTACTTCCGCGAACCAAGAAAAATGCTCCTATGCACCGGCCCGCCTTACGAGAAGGAGAGGGATACCATTCTGGCCGACAGGGTAAAGAATTTCGATGGCAAAATTGTTCTGGCTGGCGGAACCACGGCCGATATCATTGCACGTGAACTTAACCGCGCAATAGTTGACGAGTTCATTTTCGAGGATCCCGATCTGCCTCCCGAAAGCTTTCTCGAAGGCATCGACCTGGTAACTGAAGGAATCCTTACCCTCCAAAAGGTCAGCGAAATGATCAAGTCATTCAGCAACAGCGTCAGACTGGGCAAGGGCCCGGCCGATAAAATTGTGAAGCTACTGATGGACTCCGACGAAATTCACTTCATAATCGGAACCAGAATCAATATCGCTCATCAGGACCCAAACCTCCCCGTCGAACTCGAAATAAGAAGGACTGTCGTGAAACGCATTGCACGTACACTCGAGGAAAAATGGATGAAAAAGGTGACAGTGGAGTATATATGAAGGGTGGAGTAATGGCGTAATGGCGTAGTGACTTAGTGAGGTAAAAGGGTAAAGAGGAGTCAGGTACCGAAGGTCATATGCTCAGCGAAGGTTCTTTGCCCAGTTGAAAAGAACGGGCTGAATCAAAGGGTGAGTCAGATTATCCGGCAAATCATCCGAAAGCTTTACCTCCCCTATCTCCGATCCTGCAGGCAACGGTCCGAGCTTTTCCACACAGGCAAGGTAGAACCTGCCGTATCCGGCATATTTTCCGTCACTCACGCTGTATGTAGCTACGCATCTGATAGTGAAGTCAGTGGCTCCTGTCTCTTCATATAGCTCCCTCGATGCTGTCTGGTCGGGCGTCTCCCCATCCTCAATATGTCCGCCTGGCATCTCCCATGTCAATCTTTCCCGATGCCTTACGAATATCCACTTCTCCTCATATCTGGCAGCAATTATAGAGTAAAGCAGTTTCCCTGCTCCCGTGTAATCAGGTTCAAATATTCCGACACTCACCATCAGGATGTTTTTTGGAAATGTAAAGCTACCCAATGTGACTGAAAAACCAAATATGACTATTTTTAACCCGTAATATAAAGTGAAAGCTCACCCAATGGAGATGGTAAAACGTTTAGTCCTGATTCTTACAGTATTATCTGCCCTGCTCTTTTTGTATGGCTACCTCCCGGGCCGGCTGACCATAAGGGTAACAGAAACAGAGATACCATTTGAGAATTTGCCCGATGACCTCAGAGGAATCAGGATTATTCATGTATCAGACCTTCACCTCGACAGCTTCAGAAGGAACCGGCGGGCGGTTGAGAGGCTTGTAAAAAGGATAAACTCCCTCAGTCCCGATCTTGTTTTCGACACTGGTGATTTTATTACAGTTGATCACACCGAGTTTGGCCGTTTCGACACAATACTTGCCAGAATAGAGTCCACCCATGGAAAATTTGCAATTCTGGGGAACCACGATATCGGAACCTATATTGAGAATGTAAATGATTCGATTATTGAACTTACAATCGACAGCGTGAGCACAAAAATCTCGAGATCGGGGTATCACATTCTTGACAGCAGCAATGTGAAGCTCAATATAGGGGAAGCTGTTCTGGCTATTGCCGGAGCCCAGACCAGGGGCCGTCACCCCGGGATCATACACCCCGACCCTTCGGTGGCACTTGAAGGTACCGACGATGCCGACATGAGAATACTCCTGTCACACGACCCCAGTCACTGGGATTATATAATCAGGCATCACCCTTCGGCCGGGCTCACGCTTGCGGGACATACACATGCCATGCAGTTCGGCATCTCGGCCGGAAAGTGGAAATGGAGCCCGGCAAAGTACACCTTTCCGCGATGGTGGGGCCTTTACAGCTTGGGCAACCAGTACCTGTACGTAAACCGCGGATTCGGAACCCTCGGTATACCTGTTCGGATTGGCATGCGACCCGAAATTGCGGTTCTTATACTGGTTAGCAAATAAAAAAAGCGGACAGCCATTTACGGTCGTCCGCTCAAACCCCAAAAAAAACAAAAGCAACCTATGAAAAACCTGCCCTGAAGCAGTGTCGTTCATGTTTTCACATTAGACAAAGTTGTATGACTAATTATTCCCTTCCGGCAAATATCTTGATCTATTCCGCTATTTTTGGCAATCGGCCAATCTGATAACCGGCCCGCATGAAAACCAACCGTACAGTTACAAAAACCATTGATACACAGTTGGGTCCTGTCAGCTTCGAGCTGGTACGCTCACGCAGACGAACCATAGCGATCCAGATTAAACGCGATGGCTCAGTGGCAGTCAGGGCCCCGTATTACTGTACCGAAACAGATATTATCAGGTTTATTGGTGTCAGGGCCGGCTGGATACTGAAACACTCGACCAACAGCAGCAAAAGGCATAAATCGGAGGAGAAGAGTTTCACCGATGGCGAGTTGCACTGGTACATGGGCCAGCAGTTCCCTCTCCGAATAATCACATCTGAGAAAAACAGCATCTCCTTTTCAGGCAGTTTTTTCGAACTAAGGGTGAGTGCCGGTTTCTCACCTGAAACCGGCCGCAAAATGATGGATGCCCTGTACAGAAAACTCTCAATGGCAGTATTTGCCGGGAGACTTGCCGCACTAACCGAAAAATTCTCAGCCTACAGTTTCCAACCTGCCGGATTAAAAGTAAGAACCAGCAAAACCAGATGGGGTAGCTGCTCGGCGAACGGGTCCATCACTCTCAGTTCAAACCTGCTGAAGAAGCGAACCGACCTGATCGATTATGTTATAATTCACGAATTGTGCCACCTCCGTCACCGCAACCACGGACCTGATTTTTACAAACTTCTGGGTGAATTATGCCCCGATTACAAAATCTTAAGGGCCGGGTTAAAATAATACCCGCTTAGATGTCTGGTGAATGACGACCGGAATTGGTGCCGTTAGATTCTTATTCCCATTATTGTGATATCATCAACCTGGGCTTCAGATGACTTCCACTTTTCAAACTCCTCCTCCAGAATTCTTTTCTGCTCTATCATTGGCAGGCCGCTGATTGATTGCAGAAGCAGCTTCAGATTCTTCAGTTTGTATTTCGAGTTGTCGGGTCCGCCGAACTGATCGACATACCCGTCGGTAAGAAGATAAACAGTGTCTCCTTTGTGCATCCTGATAACATGGTTGGTAAAGTGTTCCTTCTCACCGTAAAAAATCCCGATTGGCATCCTGTCGCCCCTGTATTCGGTAATCCTGGCGCTCCTGAAATGCAGCAACGAATTGTAGGCAGCTGCGAACTCCATTGTCTCTGCCTTTACATCAAATACGCAAAGTGCCATATCAATACCATCGGTTGCCTCCCCCTGACGGCCAGTCTGTTTCAGCGACTTCTTAATCCTCTCCCTGAGGAGGTCAAGCACCTCCGATGCCGATAAAGTGGTGTCGGTGTTGATAATTTCATTCAGCAGCGA
>VGGM01000142.1 GCA_016868515.1 Bacteroidota bacterium
TTCAGAGAGCAAGGAGCTTTACGAGAGGTACTGCACACATTCTTCGAAGATGGAGAGGCTTGCCACCGATGCCGAAAGGGCGTCGATAAAATACAAGCAGGTTGAGTTTATGAGCGACAAGGTGGGTCAGACCTTCGAAGGTGTGATTTCGGGGGTTACCGACTGGGGTGTTTACGTTGAGATAATTGAGAACCAGTGTGAGGGGATGATACACATACGTGAGCTGGGCGACGATTTCTACGAATACGACATGGAGAACTACTGTGTTCGCGGCCGCTATTCGGGCAAGGTTTACACCCTTGGCGACAGGGTTATGGTTGAGGTGGTGAAGGCCGATTTGCAGAAGAAGCAGCTAGACTACCGCCTGGCCTGATCGGCCTCTATCAGTTCAAGCAGTCTTTCTATGGCTTCTCCGACGGGTACATTTTTGTACACCGGTTCGGTTCCCCGGTAAATATGAACCTTTCCCGCGGCAGCACCAACGTAGCCGTAGTCGGCGTCGGCCATTTCACCCGGACCGTTCACCACGCATCCCATAACGGCAATTTTGAGTCCGGTAAGGTGGCCGGTAGCCTTCTTTACGTCAGCCACGGCGGCGGGGAGGTCAAATTTGGTTCGTCCGCAGGTGGGGCATGATATGTAGTCGTTGCGGGTTATTTTAATACGTGCAGCCTGCAGTATGCCATCCTCAACCGATTTAACCACGTCCGGAGGCAATGCGTTGCCATTGTCGATGCTGATGGCTGTGGCCCTGCGGGGCAGCAGCAGCGGGGCAGAATCGACCGCCGCTACCACGGCAAGATCGTTGTGGCAGGCAATGTTGTACTTCAGGTGCAGGGTGCTGACGCCATTTGATTCGCGTATCACGGCACCGCCGGGAGCCTCACCACCCGGGTGGACTAAGGAGTGTCGGAGAGCACTGTCGGCTATCAGCCGGGCAACAGGGATCTCCTTTTCGGGAGGCTCCGAAAGTGAAACCCTTATTGTGTCGCCGATACCTTCGGTAAGGAGGGCCCCTATTCCCATGGCTGAGCGGATGCGGCCATCCTCTCCCTCGCCCGCTTCGGTGACACCCAGGTGGAGCGGGCATGCGAAACCTTCAGCCATCATCTTTCTTACCAGCAGCCGGGTTGATTCGGTCATAACCAGTATGTTTGACGACTTCATTGAGAGCACCAGGCTGCTGAAGTTTTCGGCGGCGAAGATGCGTATGAACTCCATTGCCGAAACGGCCATGCCTTCGGGAGTGTTGCCGTAGCGCGTCATGATGCGGTCGCTGAGGCTGCCGTGGTTGACGCCTATACGTATTGCGGTACCGTATTCGTGGCAGATTTTTATGAGAGGCAGTAGCCGTTCGTGTATCCTTTCGAGTTCGGCGGCATATTCGGCATCGGTAAATCCGGTTTTGATGAAGGCTGCCCTTTTATCGGCGTAGTTGCCCGGATTGATACGTACTTTCTCGACGAGGCGGGCGGCTGTTTCGGCAGCGGCGGGATTGAAGTGTATGTCGGCCACAACAGGGGTGTCGAATCCGGCCCTGCGTAGTTCCCTTCTGATATTGGCAAGGTTTTCGGCCTCGCGTACGCCCTGCGCGGTGAGGCGCACCAGTTCGCCGCCTGCCTCGATAATGCGTATGCACTGGGCCACCGATGCCGCAGTGTCGTTGGTGTCGGTGCTGGTCATCGACTGCAGTCTCACCGGGTTGTTGCCTCCCATCTGCAGTGAGCCGATGGTTACAGGGTGGCTGAGGTATGAGGGTTCAGGGTTCAGGGTTCAGGGTTCAGGGTTCAAGGTTCAGGGTTCAGGGTTCGGAGGCGTAATTCCAGTTTTCTTCGACGTATTGTATATATTTATTGATTTTACGGCCTAGTGTTTCATAAGGACCGATATGTTCATTAAAACCTTCGATACCTGGATAAAGTTCAGCCAGCGCTGAAAGATGGTTTGTGGTTTCATCACATGAAGCGTGTGCAAAGACGAGATATCTTACGTACTCCTGCTTGTATCTTCTCCTTCCGTATCCTTCGGCAATTGTATCTTTAATTCTGAAAGTAGATCTTCTGAGCTGGCTTCCCTGTTCATAAAGCTCATATTGCGGAAGTTTCAAAGTAAGAGCATGAACCTCCATGGCAAGTTTGTAAGCTGTCTGGTATATTTCAAGGTCTCTGTATGAGCTCATCCTTCTTATCTGTTTACCCTGTACCCTGTACCCTGTACCCTGCACCCTGCACCCTGCAACTATTCCTTTTCCCAGTCGGCGCCGTCACGGCGGTCCTTAAGCTTTACGCCGAGTGAGGCGAGCCTGTCGCGGATAGCGTCGGCGCGTTTCCAGTCCTTCTGCTCCTTTGCCTCCTGGCGCATCGCTATTATCATTTCTATTAGCGGGGCTTCAATTCCCTCTCCGCTTTTTTCTGCGGGAACCAGGCCCAGGATGGATGTGAGGAAGGTGTCGAAGAGCGATTTGAGAATATCGAGGTCGCATGAGTTCAGGCTTTCCCTTCCTTCGGCCACGGTGTTGACAATACGGGCGGCATCGAACAGGGCGGCGATGACGAGGGGTGTGCTGAGGTCGTCGTTCATGGCGTCGTTGCAGCGGGTGCGCAACGATTCCACATCGGCTGTTGAGGAGGCGGACGGTTTCAGTAACTGCACCCTAATGGCGGCGGCGAATAGCTTGCTGAGTCCGGTTTCGGCTGCCTTGAGGGCCTCGTCGGAAAAGTCAAGCGTGCTGCGGTAGTGGGCCTGCAGGATGAAGAACCTTATTGTCATCGGGCTGTAGGCCTGCGACAGCAGGGGGTGGTTACCGCTGAAGAGCTGGTCGAGGGTGATGAAGTTGCCTAGTGATCGGGCCATTTTCCGGCCGCTGATTGTGATCATGTTGTTATGTATCCAGTATCGCACCGACTCGTGCCCAAGGGCGGCTGCCGACTGTGCTATCTCGCATTCGTGATGCGGGAATTTAAGATCCATGCCGCCGCCGTGGATGTCGAACTCCTCACCCAGGTACTTAATGCTCATTGCCGAGCACTCGAGGTGCCAGCCGGGATATCCCTCCGACCATTCCGAGGACCATTTCATAATATGTTCCGGCGATGCCTTTTTCCACAGCGCAAAGTCGAAGGGATTTCTTTTCTCTTCGCCGCCCTCGAGGTTATCGCGGCTGTTCGACATCAGCTCATCGAGTATGCGTCCCGACAGTTTCCCGTATTTGTATTTTTCGTTGTATTTGAGCACATCGAAGTATACAGAGCCGTTAGCCTCATATGCGTAACCGTTCCGGATGAGATTTCTGATCATCTCCTGCTGCTCGATGATATGGCCGGTAGCCCTTGGTTCCACCGAAGGAGGCAGTGTGTTAAGCTGGTTCATGTTTTCGTGGAACGAGTTCATGTACTTCTGCACCACCTCCATTGGTTCGAGCTGTTCCTGCCGTGCCCTGCGGGCTATCCTGTCCTCGCCGCTGCCTGACTCTTCGTTTTCGAGATGTCCCACGTCGGTTATATTGCGCACGTACCTAACCCTGTAGCCCAGATGCATGAGCCAGCGGTATAGTATGTCGAATGTTATGAACGGTCGGGCGTGACCAAGGTGGCTGTCGCTGTATACGGTGGGGCCGCAGACATACATGCCGGCGAATGGCGGGTTGAGGGGGATGAACTTTTCCTGCCTGCGGGTCATGCTGTTGTACAGCTGAAGTTTATGTTCCATCGGGAAATGAATGGTGAGTGATGCTACAAAAGTAATTAATCTGATGAAAAAAGGGAGAAAACGGTTTTGGGGACCATAAAAAACGAATATTAATTTGGTGAATTCGAAAAAACAACTATATTTGTAGTTATGTCTGCAGTAATCTGATGGGAAATTTTGAGGGTGTGGAGACTGCCGGCGACGGAAAAAACCTGATTTGAAGAGTATTAAAAGAGTATATTAAGATGTTTCTTTTTACCTTCAACTAACCACATTTGGTTTGAACATGATGGCCGCCAGGCCGCGCCCGGATGATTCCTCTGTCATCCGGGTTTTTTTCGGGTATCAGGTATCAGGTACCGGGTATCTGTCATCGCATAATCGTCAGGTGGCTGATTTTTTCTATCTTCATGGCGTACCAACAAAAGAGAAAGAGATGCGTACTATTCTATCGGTTATTTCAGTGGCATTTTTAATGACCCTTTCACCCTGTGACGGTCAGCAGGCTGATGCATCGCGGCAGTGGCCCATGTACCGCGGGCAGTTTGCCTCGGGAGTTCTTGACGGCGCCTCGCTGCCAGATTCTTTTGATGTTGCCTCGGGGAGCAATGTCAGGTGGTCTGTTGAGATACCCGGACTGGGTCAGTCGAGTCCTGCAATATGGGGTGATGTACTTTATATAACAACAGCAATTAGCAAGGCCGACAATACCGGTCTGAAACCCGGGGTTTTTGGTGACATCGCATCGGTTGATGACACCTCGGTGCATGAATGGAAAGTTTATTGCATCGATAAGAAGTCCGGAAGGATAATCTGGGAAAGGCTTGCCCACACCGGTGTTCCGACGATGAAGCGCCATGCAAAGTCGTCGCATGCCAGTTGCAGTGCTGCCACCGATGGCGACCATGTGGTCACCTTTTTTGGTTCGGAGGGATTGTACTGCTACAGCTCTGATGGGGAGCTGCTGTGGAAGAAGGATTTCGGAAGGCTCGAGTCGGTATTTTTCTCAACCCGGTCGGCCGAGTGGGAGTTTGCCAGTTCTCCAATAATATACAAAGGTGTGGTGATTGTGCAGGTCGATATTATGAATGGTTCATTTGTGGCTGCATTTGATGTAAAATCGGGCAGGGAGCTCTGGAAGAAGAGTCGTGACGAGTGGCCGGGATGGTCGACTCCCAATATCTATACCCACAACGGCCGCGATATAGTGGTTCTTAACGGCTACAAGCACAGGGGCGCATACGATTTTAAAACAGGAGAGGA
This sequence comes from Bacteroidota bacterium, assembly GCA_016868515.1. Lineage (GTDB taxonomy): Bacteria > Bacteroidota > Bacteroidia > Bacteroidales > VadinHA17 > SLNP01. Next base: position 4,951 of record VGGM01000142.1, read on the forward strand.
GATATGGAAAATGGCGGGAGGAGGCGATCTGCCGATTCCAACGCCTGTCATTGGCAAGGATCTGATCTACTTCAACAGCGCTCATGGCAGGGTTTCGCCTGTTTATGCCGTCAGCAAGGCTGCCACCGGCGATATCACGCTGGGTGACGGGCAAACCTCGAACCAGCATGTTAAGTGGGCGCTATT
>VGGM01000143.1 GCA_016868515.1 Bacteroidota bacterium
CCAGGGCAATCTGGATTATCTCCTTTCCGTCACCGAATATGCCGAACTTCGCCTTTCCGCTAAGAACCTCCTTGCGGCCCATTAAACTTAAAATCCTGCTAAGGCTTGCCAGCCTGTAGTCAGCCAGTACTTCTCCGCGGGTGAATTTCTGCCCCGCCAGTTTGTTGTTTTTTTTCATCGCCTTTTCTGTTCTCTTTGACCGTTTAATCATATCTGTACAATAAACAAATAAAGATCAATGTTGTTTATTGATTATGATCACATATGCTCTATCTTTGCCCCGGTTGCATTCCAGTAATGCAAAAATGAGTAACCCCCTAAGTTAATCAATTGTCGAAACAATGAGAATATGTTTTTTAATATACTGATAATAAGCGCAATACTAATAGCTTTTGCACTGGCAGGATTGGGTATACGGTTGTTGCTCGAACCTTCGGGCAAATTTCCCGACACACATGTTGGGCATAACAAAGAGATGAAGAAGCTTGGTATCGGGTGCGCAAAAAACATTGACGTAGGCTGCCATCCGGTCGGTGACTTCCCGGGATGTCAGGCATGCGGTTCAAAAGAGCGGTAACTATTCCTGCTGCAACCTGCCTTTCAATCCTTCCGAAAACCATGTAAGATACTCTCCGGTGTCGCCAGAGAAGATTAGAAAACCTTCAAGAAACCCGTAGCTTTCTATAAATCCAATAGCTTTCTCAGGGCCTGCAACCATGCAGGCCGTTGCAAAGGCATCGGCAGTTGCGGCGTCGGGAGCCACGATAGTGGCACTCAGAAGTCTGTTGCGTGCCGGGCGCCCTGTTACCGGGTCTATAGTATGAGAGTATTTAACACCATCTTCTCCTGTAAAAAACTTCCTGTAGTTACCCGATGTGGCCAGTGCCTCATCAGACAGTTCAATAACCGCGGCAAGTTTCTCGCCCGGCAGAAGTCCTGACTCCGATGGGGAGTCAACCCCAACTCTCCAGAGACGGTCATCACGCATCCCGCTAACCCTTACCTCTCCGCCTATTTCGACCAGGTAGTTACTTATTCCGAAATCATCAAGAAGTGAGCATATTACATCAACACTATATCCCTGTGCCACTGCATTCAGATCAAGCCGCATTCCAGGATTCTCCTTCAAAACCATTCCATCAGATATTCTGATCTTCTTATATCCTACAAGGCTCAGAAGACTGTCAGCTTTCATCGGATCATACCGCTCCTGTGAATCCGGACCAAAGCCCCAGGCTCTTACAAGCGGACCGACAGTTATATCAAACAAGCCTCCTGTCATTTCGGAAATCTTTTCCGACAACCTGAATACACCTGCAAACATTGAGTCAATCTTTACTGGTTCGTTACGGTTGATCGCCGAAATTAGTGACTCACTGTTATAAACCGAAAGCGACATGTCAATCTCAACCAGCCTCAGGTCAATCTCGCTCTTTATCCTGTCGGGCGAAATGAATGCCCTTTCCTGAAAAACAATATTGAAGGTTGTTCCCTGAGTCAACCCGGTATGATTATGAAAGACCACTCCCTGCCTGCAACCTGAAGCCAGAATCAGAATAGAGGAGAGTAAAATTAATCGACACATAATCGTATGAATTAGTAGACCATAAAAGTATTCCATTTGTCACTGGTGTCCAGTTTTAAGTGGTCAAAAAGTACGTTGCCGTAAGAAAAAAAGCTGTTTATCCAATAAATAGGTGTGTTCGCCAAAATTGTTATGAAAGTAGGTATGTATTGTATAATTTTGATCCATGACTCTTTGATTTTCGATTCACATTTCAGGGTCAGTTTAACACATTTCCCTCTTTCCCCTATTAAAGAAAAGGGCTGTTCCCCACAGCCCTTTCTTCTTTTTGTTCCCTTGCCAGCCTATCCTCCGAAGTCATCAAAGGCAATATTCTCATCAGGTATTCCCAGATCGTAAAGCATCTTGAGAACTGCTGAGTTCATCATTGGAGGGCCGCAAAGGTAATACTCGATATCTTCAGGTTCATCGTGTTTGCCAAGGTAGTTGTCAAGCAATACCTTATGAATGAATCCGGTATATCCTGTCCAGTTATCCTCAGGCAGTGGTTCAGACAGGGCCAGGTTGAACCGGAAATTCGGGAATTCCGACTCAATTTTGCTGAACTCATCTTCATAGAAAACCTCTCTCCTAGACCTGGCACCATACCAGTAAGAAACCTTTCTGTCGGTTTTGAGGGTATGGAACATGTGGAATATATGGCTTCTGAGCGGGGCCATACCGGCTCCACCACCAATATAAACCATCTCATTACGGGTATTCTTAATATGAAACTCCCCGTATGGGCCCGATATCATCACCTTATCACCGGGCTTCCTGGTAAATATATAGGTAGAGCACAGTCCTGCCGGCACCTTCATGAATTGTTTCTTCACGTTATCCCATGGAGGAGTAGCAATCCTTATATTGAGCATGATTATGTTGCCCTCGGCCGGATGGTTAGCCATTGAATAGGCACGATATGTTTCGGTATTGTTCTTTACTTTCAGATCCCAGAGGTTGAATTTGTCCCAGTCCTCATGATACTCCTTCTCAATCTCCATATCACGGAATGATACATCGTATTTCGGAACGTCTATCTGAATATAGCCACCCGATTCGAATTCGAGCTTTTCTCCTTCAGGGAGCCTTACCACAAACTCCTTTATAAAGGTTGCAACGTTCCGGTTTGAGATCACCTCGCACTCCCACTTCTTGATACCCATAACCGATTCGGGGACCTTTATCTTCATGTCTTCCCTGATCTTAACCTGGCAGCCAAGCCTCCAGTTATCATGCTGTTCCTTCCTGGTGAAAAAGCTTGTTTCTGTTGGCAGTATTGAGCCTCCTCCTTCCAGTACCTGACACTTGCACATACCGCAGGTTCCTCCTCCACCGCACGCTGAAGGAAGAAACACGCCGCTTGCCGAGAGAGTGCTCAGTATTGTAGACCCGGGTGAAACTGTAATCTCCTTATCGTTTATTGCAAGCTTAACGTCGCCCTGGGGCGTAAGCTTCTTTTTTGCATAGAGCAGTAATACAACCAGCAGGAGTATGACAAATAGAAATACTACAATACTGATAAAAACTGTTCCGGCTGTCGAAAGTCCTAGAATCATATCTGATCTGTTTCCGTTAAAGTTTAATACCCATGAAGCTCATGAAGGCCATTCCCATGAGGCCGGTTATGATGAATGTAATGCCCAGCCCGCGAAGCGGGGCAGGAACGTTGCTGTATCTTATCTTCTCTCTTATTGCAGCAATTCCGGCAATTGCCAGCAGCCAGCCTATACCCGAGCCAAACCCAAAGACGGTTGCCTCGGTTATGTTGGCGTACTCGCGCTCGCGCATAAAGAGCGCGCCTCCAAGAATTGCGCAGTTAACCGCAATCAGGGGGAGAAAAATACCCAGCGAATTGTACAGAGCGGAACTGAATTTCTCAATAATCATTTCTACCAGCTGAACAATTGAGGCAATTACAGCAATATACATGATAAACGAAAGGAAACTGAGATTGACATCGGCAAATCGGTCACCGAGCCAGATGAGAGCTCCCTCTTTCAGAAGGTAATTCTCAATGATGAAGTTCACGGGAACTGTAATGGTAAGAACGAACACCACTGCAATTCCAAGTCCAACCGAAGTTTTTACTGTTTTCGACACCGCCAGATATGAGCACATACCCAGAAAGTAGGCAAAAATCATATTATCGATGAAAATGGACTTAACGAATATGTTTAACAGGTTCTCCATTGCCTTCCTATTCTAGTTGTTCTCAATAAGTTTCTTGTTTCTGCTCCTTTGTATCCATATCATAATACCAACGACTATCAGCGCCATTGGAGGGAGTATCATCATGCCGTTGTTTTCATAACCAAAAGAATAGAGACCCAGCTTCTCCATTACCGGATACTCCATAAGGGTTCCCGACCCCAGCAACTCCCTGAAGAATGCGACAATAATCAGTATTATTCCATAACCTGCAGCGTTTCCGAGCCCGTCGAGAAATGACTCCCATGGTTTATTAGCCATTGCAAACGCCTCAAGCCTGCCCATTATTATACAGTTGGTAATGATGAGTCCGACGAATACCGATAGTTGCTTGCTCACATCAAAGGCAAAAGCCTTAAGAAACTCGTCAACGACAATTACCATGGCAGCAATAACCACGAGCTGAACAATTATTCTGATTCTCTGTGGAATCCATTTTCTCATAAGCGAGATAACCACGTTTGAGGCAGCAAGCACAACAAGTACCGAAAGTGCCATAACCAGCGCCGGTTTAAGCTTTACGGTTACTGCCAGGGCCGAGCATATTCCAAGAACCTGCACCGTTATAGGGTTTGACTGCCCCAGTGGTTCCCTGAGAAGTTTAATATTCTTTGCCGAAAACAACGGCTCCTTTTCCTGTGTGATCATAGCCTATAACCTGTTTCTTTTAAAATACTCCTGATAATTCACCAGACAATCGAACAGCATGTCCTGCAAACCGTTGCTGGTTATGGTACCACCCGAAATGGCATCAACTCCGTGCGGATCATCTTCATCGGCTCCGCCTTTTAAAACCTTCACCGATACAAACCTGTCTTCATCATAGATTCTCTTACCGGTGAACTGCTCTTCATACCAGCTTGTATTTATTTCAGATCCCAGCCCGGGTGTCTCGCCTTTGTGGTCGAAGGTAACTCCGTAAATGGTGTTTAAGTCGGATCCGAGAGAAAGATATCCATAAATAGGACCCCAAAGTCCTTTTCCTTCAAGGGGGATGATAACTACCTGAACTGAATCGGTCAGAGTAGCAATGAAAAGGGGCAGACTCTGCTGATCGGCAGGTTTGCGCTGTTCAACCCGCAGATCAACCGTGAATGGGTCAACGTTATCAACCACTTCTCCCTTAGTATTCACCACAAGGCTCCGGGTTATTACCTTTTCATAAAGTTCAGATGCATTATCGGGTGTGGTTTCTATCCTCACCGAGGAGAGGATGTTCCGTTTCTTTTCTATTTCGCGGTTCCTTTCCTGCCTTGGCTGAAGCAGCATGGCCGTAGTTGACAGCAGGGCAGCCACTATGGCAACCATAACCGTCGCGAAGATGAAAATATATCTGTTACTGAAATCCTTCATATCACTA
>VGGM01000144.1 GCA_016868515.1 Bacteroidota bacterium
TCCGAACAGCAAAGGCCTGATATATAGCGTAGCCCCTGAACCATGAGGAGGAACGAACCGCTCATTCATCTTCACAACGGTCATAACCGCCTTTTTGAAAAGTTCCTCCGGAACCTGTGCCATCAGAACTCCATTTGCCGAGGATAATAACCTCCTGGCGTTCTCCTCCCACCTGAATATTCTCACCCGTTTATCCATCCCGCGGTAAGCCTTCATGCCCTCGAATGCCTCCTGTCCGTAATGAAGGCCGGTGGCAGCAATGTGAACATTCATAAACTCCGACGACGATATCTCAAGTTCTCCCCATTTGCCGTTGCGGTAAAAGCAGCGTACATTATAGTCGGTTCTGACATATCCGAACGGCAGGTTTTTCCAGTCAATATTGTCCATATAGATTATTATAGATTATTATAGAATTATATAGATCTGCTCAAATGTACTCTTTTAAGTGTAACGGCAAAATGATATTTCGACTTTACTGGCCTTTCGCGAAAAAGGCTGCCAGGTTCATAACCTGCGTACCGGCAGGGACACTTCTAAGCATGCGCGCAGTCTCCGTCATGAATTCATGACTGCCCAGAAATTCCGTCTGGTCAGCGGCCCATTCCCTGATGTCCCTTATGGTCACTGTCTCCTTCATCTCCTTCATCAGCTTTTCCGTAAGGCGTATATAATCAACCCTTCCCAGGTAATCATAAACAGAATCATGAAGAATCATCATCGCCCGGGTGTCAAAGGTTCCCGCATAAAACTTCTCTATCATCTCAATGGCAGAACCAATGGTCAGGCCGTCAAACCCAAGTCTCGGAAGAATATCATCGGCCCTGTTGCGTGAAAGCATCGAAGGATTGTCATAGTCATCTATCAACCCTGTAAAAAGGAAAAGAGCAGCAATTTTAACCGCAATGTAATCCTGCTCACCCAACTGCTCGGCGCCCGCCAGAATGTCTATTTGGGTCGAAACAGATTTTATCAGTGCACTGGTATGGAAATAGAAATTCGGAGGTGCCTCATCTTCAAACAACTTAACAACATACTCCTCCACATCGTAAATCTTCATCGTAAGCAGCTTCAGCATGAAACGGCTGTTCGGCGACTCTCCGTCATCAGTCATTCCTTCCTGCAAACCGGCAACGAAATACATGTCAAGTTCACCCTTGTACTTAACCGGCATCTTGCCGCGATGTTCACACACGAAAAAATCCTTTACAAACTCATAGGTGGTTCCCGATATGTTTATCTTCCCTGCCTCTCCCGATGACTCCATCCTGCTGGCCGTGTTCACCGTATCGCCCCATATATCGTACGATAGCTTCTTGTGGCCAACCACCCCGGCCACAACCGTCCCGGTATGAATACCTATCCTTATGTCCCAGAAATTCCTTCCCTCCTGCTCGGCCTCCTTCTTAAGCCTGGCCATGTATTGCTTCATTTCGTAAGCCGCAAGCACCACCTCCACCGGGTTTGTCCGGTTCTTCTCGGGTATTCCGCCGGCGCACATGTATGCGTCACCAATGGTCTTGATCTTTTCAATATTGTACTTCTCAACAACCGAGTCAAAGTGAAAGAAAAACCGGTCAAGTTCGTCAATCAGAACCTCGGGATTCATCTCCTCCGCAATACGGGTGAACCCCTGAATATCACTGAACAGCACCGTCACGAAATTGTATTTCATTTTCGTCGCTTTACCCTTTGCCATCAGCTCATCAGCTGTCCACTTGGGGAGAACATTCGCCAGAAGCATTTCTGACTTCTCCTTCTCCTTTATAAGCTCCTCGGTTCTTACATTGATTATCTGCTCAAGCATGTACCTCCGTCGCGCAAAACTGTAGTTCATCCGCTCAAAAAGGTACCATATCAGCAGAAGTAACAGAACCGGATAACTGACTTTCGCAACATTTGTAAGGTACCATGGCGGCAGTACCCTGAATCGTACAACCTCACCCGTTCCCGAGTCTCCTCCGGAAGTGGTGTAATTCAGTATAAGGGTATATGGGCCTGCCGGAAGGTTAGTGTAGTCTTTTATATGATCATCGCCGTGATATGAAGGTTTTGTGTCGTAGCCCTCGAGGAAAAAGTTTATTTCATACCCGGGCAGTGAACTGACTACGAATGTCATGTTCTTAACCTGATGATTCACGGTAAGATAGTTCCCATCCCCCATAATCAGGTCGATCTCCTGCTTCCTTATTACCGAATCGTAATCGAGTATAACATGGGTAAGCTGCGGGAATCCCCTCAGCTCATAATCCTGCCCGTAACCATACATGCATGAAAAGGCAATCATTGCCTGTACTGCAAAAAGCCGGAGGGGAATATGATGAAGCCTGCGGTAAGAGTTCATCTCTCAATTGTCTCACCAAATGTAACACATAATGAAGACCTGACAAAACCATTAGCCCTTTTTGACTAATTTTGTGCAAATATTAAGAGATATGACAGTCCTGTTTGCCACCCATAACAATCATAAATACAACGAGATAAGATCAATTGTGCCTTCCGGTCTCACTCTGCTTGACATGCCGGCAGCGGGCATACACGACGATATCCCCGAAACAGGCGACACCCTTGAAGAAAACGCCCTGATCAAAGCGCGCGAATGTTTCAGGCTCACCGGCATAGTCTCTTTCGCCGACGACACCGGACTCGAGGTCGAATTCCTGGACGGAGAGCCCGGAGTGCGATCGGCAAGGTACGCCGGTGAGGGGAAGGATATGAACCGCAACATTGAGAAACTACTCCGGAAACTCGATGGGGCTCAGAACCGTTCGGCACGATTCAGAACCGTTATCGCACTGGTTTCCGGTAATGGTGAATTCATGTTTGAGGGCATTGCAGGTGGGTCGATAATAAAGGAAAGAAGAGGAATACACGGTTTTGGATACGATCCTGTTTTTCTCCCTGAAGGCAGTAAACTGACTTTCGCCGAAATGCCCCTGGCCGAAAAAAACCTTATTTCACACAGGGCTTCTGCCTTCAGAAAGTTGTCGGAATTTCTTTCCTCCGCTGCATTCAAACAATAATAACCTTAAGGACAAGTTATTAAGGCATGAAATACCGGTTGCTGATTTCTCTACACCTGATCATTTTCACTGCCTTTGCTAAAGGACAGTTACCGCAGGGCTCATGGGCCGATAACCTCAGCTACAACAACGGCCGGTTCGTTGTTATGGCCGGCGATATCGTTTATTGTGCAACTCCGTCGGGAATTATTGCAGCCTCCACTTCATACAGTTCAGTATCAAAACTATCAACCGTAACCGGACTCTCCTCCACTAACCTGAGTACTATAGGGTGGTCGGCCGAAACTTCCACGCTGATTGTGGCCTATTCCACCACCAATATTGACCTGCTGAAAGGCAACCAAATCAGAAACCTTCCGGAGATAATGCGTAAAAACATACCGGGGCTCAAGGAGATATACAGGGTAAGAACACTCGGATCGCGAGCCTACCTCGCATGCTCATTCGGAATTGTGGTTATTGACCTTGCCCGAGAGGAGATATTCGATACCTGGAAACCCGGTCCGGCAACTGAAGCGAATGCCGTATACGACATTGCTTTCAGCAACGGGAATATATTTGCCGCCACCGCCAGGGGTATCTTTCAGGCCGATATCACGAACCCGGGGCTGGCCTATTTCGGAAACTGGAACCGCCAAGATGAACTACCATCCCCCGGTTCGGCATACTCATGCATAGCAGCTGCCGGGGGTAATATTTTCGCCAACAGGTTATCAGCGACAGCAGCAGGAGATTCTGTATTCATGTACAACGGCAACTGGCAATACCTCTACTCAACACCGGGTACCCGAAACCACTCATTCGAGGTCTCTGCCACTGCTGAACTCATAGTCTCATCAGAACTCGATGTGAAATACTTCCGAAATGACGGTACCCTGCTCGGTACGGTAACCGGTTACGGAACCGAAAGCGCACTCCCCTCTAATGCAATCAGAAGCGGTCAGACATTTTGGATTGCCGACAGGAACCAGGGCCTGGTTTCGGTTACACCGCCTGCTGCCGGCGAATTCTACCTTCCCGATGGCCCTGCATACAACAGCGTGGCAAACATTCACGCCTCGAACGGCACCGTTTATGTCGCCGGCGGAGCTGTCGACAATGCCTGGAACAACACATGGAAAATGCTCGAAGCCTCATGGCGCGACCAGCAGGGTTGGCACTCACTGCCCCCCTCAGCTTTCCGCGATGCCGTGCGTATTATTCCAGGTAAATCCAATAACTACTTCATCTCCACCTGGGGAATGGGACTGCTGGAGTATTCGGGCAACACCCTGCTTAACCACTATAATGAATCAAACTCGCCGCTAAACAGCGTAATTCCCGGCCAGCCCTTTACAAGGCTTTGCGGAATGGCATTCGACCCGGATGACAACCTCTGGATTGTTCACTCGGGCGTTACGCAGAATATCAAGGTGCTTAAACCCGACCGTACCTGGATCAGCCTGCCGGTTACCATCGACGCCCCCACAATAAGCGATATTATCATAACCCGCAACGGACACAAATGGATTGTGCTGCCAAGGGGTTACGGCCTGTTTATCATCGACGACAACGGAACACCCGAACAATTTGACGACGACACCTACCGTAAGATGATTATAAGGGATACCGACGACAAGGTTATTTCAAACGTCTATTCGGTAACCGAAGACCTCGACGGAAATATCTGGGTCGGAACCGACCAGGGCCCTGCGATATACTATAATCCGGTTAGGCCTGCCACGGAAGATATCAGGGCTGTCAGAATCAAAATACCCAGGAATGATGGCACCGGACTTGCCGACTATATGCTTGGAACCGAGATTATTACCTCAATTGCGGTCGATGGCGCAAACAGGAAATGGATTTCAACATTAAACTCAGGGGTATTCCTTCTCTCAGCCGATGGAACAAAAAAGATTGCCCACTTTACCGCCGAAAACAGCCCGCTCCCTTCCAATACTGTTGTCTCGGTGGCCACCGACGTTTCAAACGGGATGGTGTGGTTCGGAACAGCCAGCGGTATCATTGCCTATCGGGGTGATGCGCCTGCAGGCCGTGAAAAACTAAAGGGAGTATATCCATACCCTAATCCGGTGAGACCCGATTAT
>VGGM01000145.1 GCA_016868515.1 Bacteroidota bacterium
GCACACGTCAGGGGAGGAAGTGAGATGGGTACGAAGTGGTATGAAGATGGAAAACTCCTTAAGAAAATCAACACCTTCACCGATTTCAACGACTGTGCAAGGTTTCTCATTTCTCAGAATTACACCAGTCCCGAGAATCTGTTTGCCATGGGTGGCAGTGCCGGTGGCCTTCTGATGGGTGCAATAGTCAACATGGCTCCCGGGCTTTATAGGGGTGTTGTTGCAGCCGTTCCTTTCGTCGATGTTGTTACCACCATGCTTGATGCGACAATTCCCCTTACCACATTTGAATGGGACGAGTGGGGCGATCCGAGGGAAAAGGAGTATTATGACTATATGCTCAGCTATTCACCTTACGACCAGGTAGAGGCAATGGATTATCCCAACATACTGGTTACCACCGGGTTCTGGGATTCCCAGGTACAGTACTGGGAACCCGCGAAGTGGGTGGCAAAGCTCCGCGAAATGAAAACCGACGACAATATACTTGTTATGGACTGCAATATGACCACTGGCCATGGTGGCGCATCAGGCAGGTTTGAGAGGCTTAAATCAACTGCCCTCGAGTATGCCTTTATCCTTGATCTTGCCGGAATCAGGAAATAGTCATCAACCGGGCCATTAGTTACCTCGCCGGCTGTTGTGCGGGTTGAGGTTTCCTTGGGAATTTCCCGTCCATCATGGCTGCATTGTATGCAAGAAGAGCAACCACGGTGGCATTATGCTTAAGGTCGTCCATAATGAGTCTTTCGTAGGTATCCATAACTGTGTGATAGCCACGGTTGTATTCAATTGGGTCTTGTATGAACTGGAATCCCGGAAGCCCGGCACCATCGAACGAAACATGGTCGGTACTGCCGGTATTTCTCATAGTAATTGTTGAGCAGCCCATATCTGCCAGGGGTTTGAACCATTCTTCGAAGTATGGTTTAGCTGCCTCATTGCCCTGCAAATAAATGCCTCTGAATTTTCCGGTGCCGTTGTCCATATTGAAATAGACCTGGAATTTTTCATGGCCCGGCAGAATCTCTCTTGTGCCTGCTGCCATCAGGTATTTCTCGACATATCCCCTTGAGCCGTGGAGCCCCTGTTCTTCACCACCCCAGAGGGCAACCCTGATGGTTCTTCTTGGTTTTAATCCCGATGCATTCAGTATTCTGAGTGCTTCCATCATCACGATGCAACCTGACGCGTTGTCGGCGGCCCCGGTTCCCCCGTGCCATGAATCGTAATGGCCCCCGAGGAGTACAATCTCATCCTTTAGCTTTGGGTCTGTCCCTGGTATTTCACCCATTACGTTCAGAACCTTATTGGTATTGTTGAAACGGTTAAGTATCTCTATTTCCATCTCAACCGGGATGTTGTGTGCAAGCATTCTCTCCATGCGGCCGTAAGCCTCAATCGGGATATTTACCTGACATATTGGCTCTGGCTGACCCATTGTATGGCTGCCACCGTTTGCCCTCGGTACATTGAAAGTACCGGAGTTGTTGAGAATTACACCCACCTCTTCCTTTGCCAGGAATTCAGTTATCTGCCTGCGCAGTGTCATCTGGTTGGCAATGTTACCGGGCCCGCTTCCTGCTGTGGGAGGAGTTCTTCTTTCACCAGGTTGTTGCTGCGCGGCGGGGGGATTTGCCATATTTTGCAGCTCTTCGTCGGTGTAGCGCCTCGCAAGGGGCTGGAAGCTGGCCTGGTATCTGGCTGTCGATGGCAGCATCACGATTTTACCCTTCAGCTTTCCGGCATATTTACCGAAATCCTCTTCTGTACTAATCTGCACCAGAACTACATTCCCCTTTATTGCTCCGTTTGTACTGCCGGTCCAGGCAACCGGATTGGCAGCAAAAGCCGTGTAATATGGGCTTGTCATGGCCACATAGGTTTTATAATTATCCCATCCGCCGCGTGTAAATTCACGTACCTCTTCAATCTGTATATTCCTGAAGCCGTATTCCTCCATCTTCTTCCTGGCTATCTCATTTCCCCTGTCACCACCGGCCGATGCCGTAAGCCTGGGACCTGCAAAGTCAGTCATCCAGAAACTCAGCTCCTCAACATCGGAATTGTTCATTCCTGTTTCAATAATTCTGCCTACGACAGCCGGGTCGGGTTTATATACCTGAGCCTGAAGCGTGGAAGCTGCAACAGCCAGCAGAACCAGTAAGTTCATCACTCTTCTCAATCTCATGACATTTGGATTTTTAGGTGTAACACTAATCACTTGTTAATGTAAAAATAGCTATATGCCCTGTCGGACTGCAGGATTAGTCTGTTAATTAACATTAATTAACTGTAAATTTGTGGCTTTCATTGTTATGGTATGATCTATCCTGAGAGTTTCGAGAGCAAAGTCGGGTTTAGCCGAATACGGGAGATGCTGGCAGATTACTGTACCGGTGCTTCGGGCAGGGAGTATGTCAGCGAGATCGGCTTTTCCTCCAGGGCCGGTGAAGTGCACACGATGCTCGATGAAACATGGGAGATGCAGCATCTGCTCAATGCTGCAGAACCTTTCTACCTCGATAATTCGCATGATATCAGGCCCGCAATGGTTAAAATCAGGGTGGCAGGAGCGTATATAACAACCGAAGAACTCTTTACTCTCAGAAAACACCTTGAGTCGCTCCGGCTGGTAATTGCCTATTTCAGGAAAACCGGTGAGATGATCAGCCCAACCCTTCGGTCTCAGGCTATGAACGTAAAATATTATCCTGCCGTGGTTGAATTGACAGACAGGATAATTGACAAAAACGGAGTAATCAGGGAAACTGCATCGCCAAAACTTAAGGAGATAAGGTCTGAACTTACGGCTTTGTCTGCCCGGGTTACCAAAAGGCTTCAGGCAGTACTGAAGAGTGCAAGGGCTGAAGGTGTGGTTGACCCCGATGCTTCAGTGTCGGTCAGAAACGGCCGTTGCGTAATACCGGTTAATGTATACAATAAGAGAAAGATAGCCGGACTTATTCATGACCAGTCAGCATCGGGCAAAACGGTGTATATTGAGCCGGCTGAGGTGGTGGAGATAAACAACGATATTGTTGAACTTGAGTACGGGGAGAAGCGGGAGATTGTAAGGATACTTACCGAGGCCTCCGACAGAATCCGCCCTTACATTGATGATATCCACGATGGGGCGCAATACCTTGGCAGGCTTGACTTTATCAGGGCCAAAGCCCTCCTCGGAAACAGGCTGGGCTCAACAAGGCCTGTCCTGAGAAAGGAACCGGGGCTAAGATGGACCAGGGCGATACACCCGCTATTGTACACTGCATTTGAGAAGCTGCCCGACAGGGTAGTTGTTCCGCTTGATATTGAACTTGAACCCGGAAACCGGATAATTGTGATCTCCGGCCCTAACGCCGGAGGCAAGTCGGTTTGCCTGAAAACAACAGGACTGCTTCAGTATATGCTCCAGTGCGGACTTACCATTCCTGTCGGGGAGGGTTCAGAGTCAGGCCTGTTCGGCAGTATATTCATTGATATAGGAGATGAGCAGAGCATTGAGAACGATCTTAGTACATATAGTTCACATCTTCAGTCGATGAAGCTATTTCTGAGGTATGCAGGAGAGGATTCACTTATTCTTATCGATGAGTTTGGCGCCGGTACAGAACCTGCTATAGGCGGTGCAATTGCCGAGGCTATCCTTTCTGAACTGAACAGAAAAGGGGTTTTCGGGGTAATAACGACACACTATACAAACCTGAAGCATTTTGCATCGAATACGCCCGGGATAGTGAATGGTGCAATGATGTTTGATAATCACCTGATGCAACCTCTCTTCAGGCTTGTTACAGGAAAGCCCGGAAGTTCCTTCGCTTTTGAAATAGCCAGAAAAATAGGACTACCCGAGAGTGTTCTCAATTCAGCTTCGGAGAAAGCCGGAAAGGAGAATGTTGTTTATGATAAATTCCTGAGGGATATTGCCCGCGACAGGAGGTACTGGGAGAAGAAAAGGGAGTCGGTGCGAAAGCATGAGAGAAGGCTGGAAGAACTGGAACAGAATTTTGAGTCGGAGCTGAAGCAAATAAACGATAAGAAAAAGGAGATTATGGCTGCTGCCAGAAAGGAGGCAGAGAACCTTCTTTCGGGCTCAAACCGGATAATCGAGAATACTATCAGGGAGATCAGGGAGTCGGAGGCAGAACGTGAGAGGACACGGGAAGCGAGACGCAAGCTGGAAGAATTCAGGGAGCAGGTAACCGGCTCTGAAAAGAAAGTAGAAACCCCGGCACTGAATCGAAGGGCAGAGAAACAAAAACCGGTTGGAAAGAAACGTGATTCCTCATCCGTCAGGGCCTCAGCAGATACACCATGGAAGCCTGCAACCGGTACTTATGTAAAGATGTCAGAATCGGACGGAGCCGGAGTAGTTGAGGATATTAATGATACAGTTGCCAGCGTCAGATTCGGTAATGTAATAATCAGACTTCCGGTTGAAAAGCTTCAGCCAACCTCAAAGGCTGAATTTGACCGGCAGCACAGGCACCAGACCAAACCTGTACTTGACTGGGAATCAACAGCCAGAAAATCCGGTTTCAGTCCCCAACTCGACCTCCGGGGCATGAAAACCGAAGAAGCTCTGCCTAAGGTTCAGGAATTCCTCGACCGGGCATGGATGATCAGCTACCCTTCCGTAAGGATCCTCCATGGGAAGGGATACGGCATATTAAGGCAGCAGATAAGGCAGTACCTGTCCACTCTGGGATATCTGAGATCGTTCGATGATGCCCCGGTTGAGCAGGGCGGTTCCGGAATCACCATTGTGGAGCTTGACGTCTAGAAAAGACCAGAACATCTTTACTTCAATCCCTGTCAATATTTTTTTGTGTCGCGTCAGTTTAATACTTCTGTCAGTACCCAAAAATATCTGTGAGTGTCAGCTCTTCTACATCACCGAGTTTATCGAGCACTTTGAAATCAAGCATCTTCTTGTTGCCTACAATCAGGTAGGAGTAATTCCGTCCCTTCAGGAATCCGTTAAAGAAGCTCTCCATCTCGGGAAGAGTAATTCCGGCTGCCCTTTCGTATGTGTTTTTCCTGATATCAAAATCAATACCCTGTTGATTAAGTGAATACCACGAGCTGAACATTGATCTGTTTGTAATC
>VGGM01000146.1 GCA_016868515.1 Bacteroidota bacterium
AGTTTTCTGAGAATCAGGCCAGCTGACAGTGCCGCCAGTACAGTATCGGGATGGTCCATCCATATTTTTGCACACTGGAAAACATCATTGTCATCGAGCCGCAGGAAATTCTCCGCAATCTCATTTCTCCCATACCTGCCCTTTCCGGCGATGTCATCAATACCGATATCGTTTCCGAGAAAATAACCGAGCCATGGTGAGGCATACAGGTTTTCTCCTTCAGCGGTGAGATCCCTTGCCCTCCTGATCATGGCCACCAGTACGTTATCAGCTGCCAGTACGGTTTTGTGCATATAAACCTGCCAGTACATAAGCCTGCGGGCTATCAGGAACTTTTCAACCGAATGAATCCCCTTCTCCTCTATTACAAGGTGGTCACCGCTGACATTTAGCATTTTGATTATCCGGTCGGAGCTTACCGAGCCCTCAATGACACCTGTAAAAAAGCTGTCTCGGGTCAGATAGTCAAGCCGGTCCATATCGGTTTGTCCGGCTATAAGCTCATGTAGAAACTTCTTCCTGTGCGTTCCGAGAAAAATTTGAATAGCCTCATCCAGTCTGCCGCCAAACTCCTCGTTTATGATTTCCATTATCATAAGCGACAAGGCCTCATGTCCTGCCTGGCCTGTAAGTGAGTATTCCAGGGCATGTGAGAAAGGGCCGTGTCCGGCATCGTGAAGCAGTATCGCGGCACAGGCGGCCTCCTCTTCGGCAGGGGTTATCTCAATGCCCTTCGACCTGAGGGTGCTTAACGCCACAGTCATAAGATGCAGGGCGCCAAGGCTATGCTGAAGCCTGCTGTGTATTGCACCGGGGTAGACGTAGCCGGTAAGGCCAAGCTGCCTGATATGCCTCAGCCGTTGGAACCACTGGCTCTCAATAAGTTCGAAAATGAAATCTCCGGGGATATCGATAAACCCGTAAACCGGGTCGTTTATGATTTTTCGTTTCTGAATCCGTCTGTTCAAACCGGTATATTTTTTCCGCATCAAAATTATGAATAAGTTTGTGATTGTTAATGAAGCGCAACACAAAGCATTGTTTACAGTCCTTTTTCTTAAAGATTTGTTAAAAATGGCAGACTACATAGATTATGATATGTGCCTTTGAAATATTTCTGACCTTTGGGGCGTCAAATGCAAAGCGATTAAACCACATATAAAGAAACCGATTGCGAAATGAAAATTGAGATCAGGAATCTGAACCAGATTTATCGGAACGGCAACCATGCTCTTAAGGATGTCACTCTCGACATCAATCAGGGTATGTTCGGGCTGCTGGGGCCCAACGGGGCAGGCAAATCAACCCTGATGAGGATTCTGGTTACCCTAATGAAACAGACTTCGGGAAGTGTCTTCATTGACGGAAAGGACCTTCACAAAAATCGCCGCGAGGTAAGAAAGATACTCGGCTACCTGCCGCAGGATTTCCGCTTTTTTACTGCATTGAAAACGTGGGAGTTCCTTGATTATTCCGGAGCTCTGGCAGGTCTCAGGAACAGGAAGGAGAGGATGGCAGCGGTTGATGCGCTGCTTGAGAAGGTAGGACTCTTTGAGGCGCGCGACAGGCGTGCCAACAGGCTTTCGGGCGGCATGAAGCGGCGGCTCGGTATAGCACAGGCCCTTATTGGAAATCCCAGGCTTATTATTGTTGACGAACCCACCACCGGGCTCGACCCCGATGAAAGAATCAGGTTCAGGAACATCCTTTCCGACCTGAGCCAGAATGAAGTGATTATAATATTGTCAACCCACATTGTAGGCGATATTTCATCAACCTGTCACGACATGGCAATGCTGAACCGGGGCGAGGTTATCTTCTCAGGGCCGCCTGAAAACCTCATTTCCTCAACGGAAGGAAATGTTTATAACATCTCGGTGACTCCCGAAGAATATGAACTCATGAAGGATAAATACCATATTATTTCTACAATACCAACCGATATCGGGTGGGATGTGCAGGTGGTATCATCTGACAAGCCCCCCTACGATGCCAAGGTGATTCCGGCCAACCTCGAACATGCATATGTTTATTATATGGAAAAGATAACCGCCGGCAATGAAAATGTATAACTGAAAACATATCTGAAATGGCATTCATACATAACATCAGGACCGTTGCCCACTATGAGGCAAAGACACTAAGGAGAAGCTGGTTTTTCAGGCTCTTCTCCATCAGCGCCCTTCTGCTGTTCACAATGATGAATATCGGAATGTTCTCACCGGTTGGTGATGAAAGCTGGGAATTCCTGGCCCTGCCATCCTCAATTCCTCTTATCAATCTATACCTTCTTAATATAGGCCAGGCTATTGTCGTCATTTTCCTCGCAGCTGACTTCCTTAAGCGCGACAAGAAGCTCGACACCAACGAGGTGCTTTACACCAGGTCGATGTCGAATATGGAATATGTACTGGGCAAGACATTGGGAATCCTCAGGCTTTTTCTGGGACTTAACATCCTGATTCTCGTGATTGCTGTAATTATCAACATAATAACACCTTTGGCCAGAGTTGACGCAGGTGCCTATCTGGCATACCTCCTGCTGATCAGCGTTCCCACAATAGTATTCAGCCTTGGCTTTGCATTCCTGATCATGTCGGTAATCAGGAACCAGGCAATTACCTTCCTGGTTCTGCTGGGCTATGCTGCCGTAGTGATGTTCTACCTCTACTTCCGTTTGGGTTTCTTCTTCGACTATATGGCGTTCGGCCTGCCCCTTGCGAAATCGGGAATAGCGGGTTTTGGTGATTTCAGCTATATATTCTTCCAGAGGTTCTTCTATTTCTCGGTGGGCATGGCCTCGGTGATGCTTACCATAATGATCTTCCGCAGGCTTCCACAATCGCCTCTGCAGCAGAGGATAGCGCAAATACTCATGGTAGTATTCCTGGTTACTGCCGGCTACTCGGCATATGTGGTACTGGGGAGCCATAACGCCAAAAGTCGCGACAAGAAAATGGTTCTGGAGACCAATTCCAGGTATGAGGCCACCCGATTCCCGACACTGACCGATGCCGTTGTTTCGGTGGAACACAATGGTTCCCGTATAGCCGCCGGGGCTCTGCTCACCCTGAGAAACGACCACCCGGGAGCGATGGAGTCGATAACCCTCTCGCTGAATCCTGCCCTCAATGTAGGCACTGTTTCAACCGGCGACGGAGCCAGCCTTGCTTTCTTACGCGATTATAATATAATAAGTATAACCCCCCGGCAGCCTGTAGGCCCCGGTTCCGCCATACAAATAAAAATTGAATATGCCGGAACCATCAACGAATCGTTCTGCTACCCCTGGTTCGACGACGATATAAAACTCTACCCCTACCGGATAGCTATGGTCAATATCTCAAAAAAGCAGGCTTTTGTAACCGACAACTATGTGCTTCTGACACCTGAAAGCCACTGGTACCCCGTGCCGGCTCTCAACTACTACCCTTCGAACCCGGCAAGAATTAAGGTTGATTTTACCAATTACACCCTGAATGTTACCACACGTAGCGACCTGAAGGCTGTTTCGCAGGGCTTTACAACCGGTGAAGCAGGAAACTACAGCATCAGCTCCGATGCCCCGCTGACGGGCGTTACCCTGGCAATAGGCAACTACCTTACCGATACCATAACGGCAGCCGGAACAAATTTCAGGAGCCACTACTTCGCCGGGAACGACTATTACAGGGAGATGTTTTCGGAGATTTCCGACACCCTGCCCAACCTTATACAGGTACTTATGACCGACCTTGAGACCGGATTCTCTGCGAAATATCCGTTCCCTTCTCTGTCGTTCATTGAGGTGCCTGTGCAGTTTTTCAGCTATCCCAAACGAAATACCCAAACCAGGGCAGAGGTTCAGCCATCGCTGTTACTACTGCCCGAGAGGCTCGCAACAATGAGGAACGCAGGCTTTGACCGCAGCCTTAAGCAACAGAAGAAAAACGCCGAAAGAAACAACACAGTTATTACCGATAAAGACCTTAAGATAAGGATATTCACTGCTTTTGCCCGCAACACCTTCATCAGCGGCACCAATGCAAGGTTTACAAGGGGTACTATCATAAACCAGCCTTCGCGATTCCTGTTAAGGCCCAGTTTCTACTTCTTCAAGAACAATTTCTACTCCGATGAATTTCCGGTAATAAACTTCGCTTTTGAATCGCACCTTCAGAAGGTGAGCAGCTTGGCTGCACGGGGAATGCAGATGGCAGGAATGGGAGGCCTCACCGACAGCGACAGGGCCAATCTTATTCTGAGGAACACCAGCCTGAAAGAGGTTCTCAATTCATCACCCGATGTCGATACGATCAGCTCTGTACTGACGGTAAAGGGTGACTACCTCTTTAACCTTATGAGGGCCAAGGCAGGCATTGAGGAGTTCAAAAACTGGTTCACGGGGTACCTCGATGAAAACAGGTTTACCAGGGTGGATATGAAAAAACTCGACGCCGACCTGATGGAACAGTTTGGCTTCACTCTATCGGAATACCTTCCAAACTGGTTCGAGGGATATGACATCCCGGGCTTTGTTTTCACCGATGTAAAGGTTACCGAAGTTGTTGTAGATGAACGTACCCGCTACCAGGTTACATTCACGGCTGTTAACCCCGAACCGGCTCCCGGACTGTTTAATGTTACCTTCATGTCTCCGGGCGCGATGGGCGGAGGAGGCCGTGGTGGCGGTATGGGTGCCGGGATGCAGGTGACTGTTACCGCATCGGGCGGAGGGGCAATGCAGAGAATCGAAATGGCCATGGAGGGCAGAGGTATGGATATCTCGAATATCAACGGGATATTCTTTATGGACGCAAACCAGGCCAAAAGGATCAGCATGATAAGTGAAAACCAGCCACGGGCCGTAACCTTCAACACCATTATGGCAAAAAATATCCCCGGCGAACACAGGGTCGTAATAAGCGAGGTTGCCAAGGCTCCACGTGGTGCAGTTCCCTTCGAAGGAGAAGAGATACTTGCGTCATTACCCGTGCTTACCGAATCGAACGAGATTGTCGTTGACAACGAAGACCCGGGGTTCGATAAGGGTAAGGTAGCCGAGGCCAGCCCCATAAGGCGGCTGTTCGGGATCAGCAACAATGAAGGGGAAACATATGCCCAGATGCG
>VGGM01000147.1 GCA_016868515.1 Bacteroidota bacterium
CGACCCTGTCATTTACCGCATTATCAAGGCCCCACACCACCGTACCGGAACAAAATGGAATGTATACCCCATGTATGACTTTGCCCACGGGCAGAGCGACTACTTCGAGGGTGTCACACACTCTCTCTGCACACTCGAGTTTGAGGTGCACAGGCCGCTGTACGACTGGTTTACCGACCAACTCAGAACCGGCGACTACAGGCCGCGACAGATCGAGTTCAACCGCCTTAACCTTACATACACCGTTATGAGCAAGAGGCTGCTGCTGCAGCTTGTTAACGAAGGAAGGGTAAGCGGATGGGACGACCCCCGCATGCCTACCCTCTCGGGGATGAGGCGCCGTGGCTATACCCCCGAAGCAATACGCAATTTCATTGGCCGTATCGGCTACACCAAGGTTGAAGCGACCAACGATGTGGGACTGCTTGAATATGCCGTGCGCGAGGACCTTAACCGGCATACCCCGAGGGTGTTTGCAGTTCTTAATCCTTTAAAGGTTGTCATTACCGACTACCCCGAAGGCCATGTCGAAGAGGTTGAATTAGTCAACAACCCCGAAGATGAGTCGATGGGAACCCGAAAGGTGCCGTTTGAAAGGGAGATTTTCATTGAGAGAGATGACTTCATGGAGACACCTCCGCCGAAGTATTTCAGGCTGGCGCCCGGCATGGAGGTAAGACTCAAGGGTGCCTATATTGTCAAATGCACAGGATTTAAAAAGAACCCGGCTACCGGAGAAATTGAAGAGGTTCACTGCACCTATGACAGTGAATCGCGAAGCGGCGGGTCGCAGGCCAACCGGAAGGTTAAGGGAACCCTTCACTGGGTAGCAGCACCACACGCCATCGATGCAGAGGTGCGCATGTACGACAGGCTCTTCCTTCATGAAGACCCGCTGGGCGAAAAAGACCGCGACTTCAGGGAGTTCCTCAATCCCGGTTCACTGAAGACAATAACCGGCAAGCTCGAACCTTCACTCGCCACGGCAAAAGCCGGCGACAGGTTCCAGTTCCAGAGGCTGGGCTACTTTTGCGTTGACCCCGACAGCCGTCCGGGCTCACTCGTCTTTAACCAGACAGTGTCGCTGAAAGATGGCTGGAGCGGGAAGGGGTGATGGGTATTGGTTACTGGTTACTGGTTTCTGGTTTACCTTCGGCTGCGCCTCCGGTGAGCTCGCCTTCGGCTCGGTTCTGGTTGCGGGTTACGGGTTACGGGTTAACGGGTTTGCGCTCCCGACCTTCGGTGCGGGACTCCGCTTCGCTCCGCCTGCGCTCCCGACCTTCGGTGCGGGACTCCGCTTCGCTCCGCCTGAGCGGCGGCGCAGCCGCCCATTTCCCTGCGTCCTTCCCCGGATGCCGGATGCCGGAAGCCGGACGCCTGATATCAGGCATGATTTTTGTGGTAAATACCTTGCACTTAACCTGTTCAAACCATGAAAAATCTTATCAATTTGTCAGGATTGCTGCTGGTTTCAGTAGCATTGTTCCTTGTTACGGCCTGTAATGAAAGGGTTGACGACAAGGCAGTGGGCCTTGCTGAGTTCTCAATCAGTCTAGATGAGGCCGGTATAACCAAATCGGGCGATACAACCTCGGTTCCCAACGCGGCATACCACCTGCTTGTTTCAGTCGAGAACAGGCTCGGCGAAGAGGTTCTTACCGACAAGATGATTCCGGTATACCTTTTCGGAACCGGCTTTGTAAGCGAGAAGGTTGAGATACCTGCCGGTGAGATGAAGCTCACAAAGTTCATGGTTATAAATGCATCGGGAGCCGTGGTTTATGCCACGCCGGTGGCCGGTTCCCCGCTGGCCTACCTTGCCAGGAAACCCCTGCCGGTGCCATTTGTGGTACAGGCCGGGGCAACAGTGAGGGTGGTTCCCGAGGTGCTCGCGGTTGAGAACAGCGATCCGGCGCAGTTCGGATATATCAGTTTCGGCATACAGATTATCAAACCCCTCACCTTCTATACCTGTGCCGTGCTTGAGTCGGTTACCGCCACGTCAATCATACAGATGACACCGGCAAAGCTTACCGTTTTTAGCAATAACGGCTGGCACTACACCTTCAGGCTGGAACCGTCGGTTAACCGTATTGTTGTGCGTGGTGGAAGCAGTTACTACACACTGCTGGCCGAGAAGGAGGGCTACATGCCGGTGCGGATACAGGTGCCGGCAGGAAGGCTGCTGGAAACAACCCGTGAGAATCCGTTTATCATCAGGTTCCCTTCCACAGGAGCCAACATCCACACCATGGTGTTCCAGCCGGGACCGGAAGAGGCAAAGGACGCGATGATTTCGAATCTTGAACCTGATAAGAACTTTGGCGGCCACCCCTATTTTGAGGCTACCTACCGTTCCGAGCCGGTGCTGACCGTTATGAGGGAGAACCGGAGTCTGATCTTCTTCAACCTGGGCAGTTTACCCAAGTCGGCAATGATTAAAAAGGTTGTTCTCAGGCTGTCGTTCGACCTGCCTGTGCCGTGGCCCAACTTCACGCCGGTAACGGCAACCCCCGGCACAGACCTCTGGTATGGCGCTGTTCTGCAACAGATTACCACACCATGGGAGGAGTTCAAGGTTACCTGGAATAACCAGCCTGAAGTAACAACCGCCAATCAGGTATATATTACACCTGTTATAACTAATACCAACATACTAGATGTTGATGTTACCAGGTTGTTTGTCAACGAACTTGATGTACAAAACCACGGCATGTTTTTCAGGCAGTGGCCACGGGAGAGTTTCCCCGGATTCAGGTTTGCATCGGGCGACCACCAGAATGCGCAGTTGCGCCCCAGGCTGACGGTATACTACACTCTGCCGCAGTAGAACAGGCTGACAAAGGCAGTTTACTGACAAAGGATTGACGGCTGATACTTTTTTGCCGTGTTTTACTTTGCATCACTGAAATTTTTTATATTTGCACCCTGAAACTTTGTCCCGTGGTGTAATTGGCAACACGTCTGATTCTGGATCAGAAAAGTCTAGGTTCGAGCCCTAGCGGGACAACAAAACAGAGCGAGTGTGGGAGCGAGAGCGAGCACGCTCGTTCTGTTTTGTTCTCGCTCCCACTCTGACACTCACACTTTTCACCCGTTCGGAGCCTGTAAGGAGCAGTCGGAAGACATAGCCGGAAACAAAGACATTTAACCCAAAAGTCATTTTTATGATTAGTTTTGCGCTTCTGGATTGTTCAGGCTAAAGAAAACTTATGAAAAATAAAGCTATTCTTCTATTGGCAGTAATAACTTTACTTGCCTCATGCGCTACACGTACAGACAACTGGAACCAGTACCTGGGTCCTGACCGGAATGCAACTATATCGGGCACTGAGATCTTAAGATCATGGTCAGATAAAGGTCCCAGAGAACTCTGGTCCTTTCCCCTGGGAGAAGGATATGGCGGGGCTGCCATTTTTGGGAATGAGGTGTTTGTGCTCGACAGAAAAAAGGGTGAAGCAGACATCATGAGATGCATAAGTCTGAAAACAGGCAAGGAGATATGGAGTTATACCTATGAGGCAGTAGGTGAAATCCCTTTCCCCGGCTCAAGGGCTGTTCCGACTGTTGATGAGAACCATATTTGGAGTGTTGGACCCCATGGGGACTTTTATTGCTTTTCCAGGGAGACCCGCAAACCATTATGGAACCACAATTTACTGGAAGACTTTAACAGGGTACTTACCACCTGGGGGGTGTCTCAGTCTCCGGTAATTTTTGAAGACCTTGTAATAGTGGTTCCACATGGACAGACTGCCGGGGTTGCAGCCTATGAAAAGACCACCGGAGAACTGGTGTGGAAATCCCGCCCGCTGTCCGGACATCCTACCCACGTTTCTCCCACCCTTGCAAGCTTTGGAGGGATTAACCAGGTGATAGTGATTAGTCCATTCGACCGTCAGGATTCCACCCTTACCCACGAAGTGGCAGCCTTTGATGCCAGAACGGGCCGGGAGCTATGGAAATACAATGGTCTGAAGTCTTTCCTCACTATCACACCTGCTCTGGTTATTGACGATAAAAGAGTTATGCTGACTGACTGTTCCTACGATAAAGGATATAATCCCGTATCCATCATGCTTGAAATTTTAAAACCAGGTGAAGAATTTGAAGTCAGAGAGCTCTTCTTCACGGAAGAAGCCGGATGTAAAATGCATCCTGCTATTTATTATGAAGAACATCTATATCTGAACCATAACGGGAATCCCAACCAGATGATGTGTCTTAATATGGAAGGAGAAGTAGTCTGGGAAAAGCGGTCGGCCCCCGGCTTTGAAATGGGAGCAATGATACTGGTGGATGGATTGATCCTCAATCAGAATGGCAAAAACGGGGATATCCACCTCATCGAACCATCTCCCGAAGGATATAAGGAGCTTGGGAAAGCCTCTTTCTTCTCTTCCGATAAAACCCAGGCATGGGCGCCGCCGGCATTTAGTAAGGGCAAGCTTATTATCAGGGATATGGAGAAGATGGTCTGTATCGACCTGACGCAGCTGGCCAGGTAAATAATAGTCCTCTTTGTGAAGATGTCAGTTATTCATGCCTTATCGACTCGATGGGTATCAGGTCGGCGGCCCGTTTTGCCGGGAGGTAGCCGAATGTGATGCCCACAACAACCGAGAAGAAGAATGCCAGCAGCACCGAGTAGAGGGTTATCTGTGTCTGAACATCGGTAAAGAGCGAGACCCCCAGCGAGAGCAGTATGCCTGCAATAACACCGATCAGCCCCCCTGTAATGCTCATGGCCATGGCCTCGGTGACGAACTGCCCCATAATGTCGGCCCTGCGTGCCCCCACGGCCCTGCGTATGCCTATCTCGCGGGTGCGCTCAACAACCGACGCCAGCATAATATTCATAATGCCGATACCCCCCACAATAAGAGAAATAGCCGCTATGGAGGCAAGCAGAAGGTTATAAATGCGGCTCTCCTTCTTCTCCTGCTCCATAAGCTCATATGGTATGAGAATGCTGAAATCGTCGTTGTTGAAGTGTCTTCGCGAAAGGATACTCCTTATAACCGATGATGACTCAACCAGGTTTTCGGAACTCTCAAACCTTACGGTAATCTGCCTTAACTCGCTTGAAAGGGGGCTCTTCATCGGA
>VGGM01000148.1 GCA_016868515.1 Bacteroidota bacterium
CCATCGGGTGAGGAGAAACACGGAAGGGGCCGCCAGAGGAACCGGTCGATGGCTAGAATTGTCTTCAACATTGGCAAGGGAAAGGGTATCTCAAAGCGCGACGTAATTGAACTGGTAACAGCCGTTGCCGAAACCAATGATATTGAAATCGGTCAGATAGAGATTTTCCGTAGAGCATCTTCGGTGGAGGTTGACAGCCGTCTGTCGCGAAAAGTTGTCAGGGGAATGAATAATGTCATTTTTGATGGTATCAGGGTTGAAGCTGCAGAAAACTATGAATTCACAGGTAAGGAGGATAATTACAGGGTAAAACCTCCGGGAAAAGGAAAAAGGTATTGATTACCCCGGGTTTTCTGGTTATCTTTACAAGGCATTCATTAATAACTGATTATATGAAGCCTCTCACCCTGCTTATACTTTTCTTCCTGCTTTCGCATGCAGGAAATGCACAGACAAATCCCAATCTGCGTGCCGGTGCTACTGCCGAGAAGAACCTTGCAGCCATCGCAAACGTGTCGCCCGGCACCACCGGAGGACTTGGAATTGACGAACGCTATTCAGGAGTCAAAGGAAGTCCCCGCCTTTTCGATACCCTCATGAATTCATTTGTAAAGATTAAGGATGAGGATATATATATTACCATAGATGCCGACATTGATGTTGAAATGAACAGGATAATATTCCGGCACCCGGCGACGAAAATAATGATGTGGCTCCCGGCCGGATCGGTGGAGGAGATTCTGGTACCTGTCGGGGAGAGCGAAAAGGTTTTCAGAACAACCGAAGCATTCAGTTTCGAGAAACCGCCTGCCGGGCTTAAATTCTGCCAGGTGCTTTATGAGGGTCAGCAGACTCTCATTATGATCCCCGGCAAAATTTTCAGGGAAGCTGACTACCGGAACATCTACAGTGCGGACAGGCGCTATGATGAATTTGAGACCACAATAAAATACTATATAACCGGCAGGAGCGGAGAGCTTATACAGGTTAAACTGACAGAGAGTACCCTTATCAGGCTGTTCCCGGAGAAGAAAGACCAGGTACGGCAGTTAATTAATGCGGGAACCAGCCCTGAGGACATAGCCGTAAAACTGCTGAAGCAGAAAGGGTAGGGATTATCAAAGGTCGCGGCAGTAGTTGCGGTAGAGACTCATATCGAGGCCGCACGATTCCATAAGATCCCGGCTGCGGACCAGAGTTCGCGGTTCGTCAACAGCCACTATCTTTCCATCCTTTAAAATTGCCGTCCTGCTGCATAGCGCAATAACCGGAAGAACCGATTGTGAAACAATTACCTGGGTAGATTCCATTCCTCTCAGTATTTCCATCAGCTGCATCACCATTGACGGATCGAGATTGGAAAACGGTTCGTCAAAGGCAAGCACTTCAGGATTCATTGACAAAACCGTTGCCAGGGCAACCCTCTTGCGCTCACCCATAGACAAATGGTGTGGGGTAAGCTTCTCAAAACCGGTAAGATTCATCATTGCCAGGGCTTCAGAAACCCTGCTCCTCGCATCCTCAGGCGACAGCCCGAAATTAAGGGGGCCGAAGGCTATGTCCTCTTCTACTGTCGGATTAAAAAGCTGATCGTCGGGATTCTGAAATACCAGTCCCACAAGTCTGCGTATATCAGGCAGATTTTTTGAATTGACAGTGATGCCACCTATTGATACTGACCCTTCCTCCCCCCTCAGGATACCATTAAGATGCAACAAAAGTGTAGATTTACCCGAGCCTGACGGGCCTATTATCCCGAACTTCTCGCCCGGATGTATCTCAAGAGAAACAGATTTCAGTACCCTTCTGCCGGGAGAGTATGAAAAGCTGAGATTTTCTGTTATAATTCCCGCAGGCATATCAAATAATCAATCTTACTGCAATGAGCAAAGCTATGAAAAGTAACGGGAATACAATGTCGGCGGTCCTCAGATGCATATCTACCATATCAGGGAATTCGCCGCTGAATCCTCTCGACAACATTGACTGATATACTATCCGGGAACGCTCCCAGCTGCGAAGAAAAATAACTGCCACCTGGTTCCCGATCACCCCGATTCTACCTGTTCTGAGCTTTCCCGGTGTACGGCTGTCACGGGCCCTGGAACTCTTCAAAGCTTCATCAGCAATAATAAATATATAACGGTAAAGGAGTGCTGAAACAGTTGTGATTATTGCAGGAACCCTAAGCCTGCGTAGTGCCATCAGAAGACGGTGAAACCGTTCTGTTGAGCTGAGCAGAACCAGCAGCAGTACGGCAAGCAGTGACTTCATGAGAATAGCAGCTCCGGCCGTTAGTATTGCCTCCTGATTGGCTGCAAAGAATTCCTTCCGTGAAATGAAAACAGACAGGGGATAGAAAAGAGCTGCCATTAGAATGAACGGGGATACCAGCAGCAATCTCCTCACAAGATAAGTGACCGGCAGTCTCGTTACCGACACCACGGCCGTGACAAGTGCCAGATAGAGAAGAAAATGAGCCGGATCGGCCGAAAGCGGCTCTGTAACTATAACAACAATACCGGTAAAAGCGGTAACTATTTTCATTCTCGGATCGAGCCGGTGTACCGGAGAGTCGAGATGACCGTACTTATCTATGAAATCGTGCCTCAAATATCCTTGTGAATCTGTTTTCGTGACTGTCGGGATCTGAACCCGTAAAAAATGCCGGTAATGCCGAATATAAGTGCCAGCCCGAGTATTATCCTGTGAAAGGTTCCCGGCCCTGAGCCGGGCGTATCATGTTCGGCCATATCATCAGTTGCGTCAGGCTCTGGCGATTCAGTTTTATCCGGCTCAATGATTATTGCCGTTTTTTTACTGTGACCCTTCTGGTCATCTACAAAAAATATCCATTCTCCGTCAATGTCAGGCAAGAAGGCAAAATGACCGGTTTTGTCGGTCCTGCCGGTCTGCCATGCATTAATCCGGTCGCCGGGAGAATAGATTGTAACAAGGGCATCAGCCAATGGCTGTTCGGGTGAGTAGGTTGACCTGACAACAGCAACACCGGCATGAAAGCTGGTTTCAGTATTGACTCCGTGGGCAAAGACCCCGGCGGAGAAACCGACCACAATCAGTAAAGTCAGAAAGGCTGCTCTTTTAATCATCTCCGTATACTTTTTCATGTTTGCAATTCAATACCGGGTTAGCCAGTATGTCAGGCTTGACCTTCCGGAAAAAAACTACGGCCGATAGTGTGATGCCTCCTTCTATTAATGCTGCAATAATGTAAATGAGAGCTATTACGGCAACCGCACTACCGTATCCGGTAATTCTGAACTCTGCGATCATCAGCAGGGCCGGTACAATAATACCTGTGAAACCGGCCAGCGCAGCCCTGGCATATTCCGGAATTGCAGTTATCCGCCATATAATCCATGCCATAAAAGCCCCGGTTCCCATATTAATCGCATTTACACCCAGGGTAAGCAGGCCGCCGTGCTGAAATATAAGTGCCTGAAACAGTAATGCAGTAAATACCACCGGGAACGACCGCCTGCCCAGAATTATGCCTGCGATGCCAAATAGTCCGAGGTGAATTGACGTACCTGCAACCGGAAAATGGATAAGGGAAGCTACAAACAGAGCAGCACCGGTAATGCCCATACGGGGTATCTCCTCAGTTGTAGCCCTGCGGCCGGTAAGATAAACAAGCCCTATTGCTGCAGCAGTGGCCGTCAGACAAACAGGGGTACTTATGATACCATCGGAGATGTGCATTCTGGTTGCTGGTTGCTGGTCTTGGAAAGTAAAAGTACAATTTTTTGGATACGGCTCTGGCAGTCTTATTCACATAAATTGAATAAATTGCAATGTGATTGCTTAAAAGCAGTTTCTATGGCATCGGGTTATTTTTCGGAGATACAGCGTTTCAGACAGACCTGGTTATGGTTTCTGATTCTGGGGTTACTGGGGTTGTTCGTCTGGGGATTCATTCAGCAGATCATTATGGATATTCCCTGGGGTAATAATCCTGCTTCCGATACCGGATTGATGTTGTTCTCTCTTATTCCGGCGGGAATAACCCTGTTGTTTCTTGTGGCTCGGCTCGAAACCAGACTCGACAGAAACGGTATCAGCTACAGGTTTTTCCCGTTTCATCGCACCCGGAAAACTATTTACTGGAATGAGCTCGCCGGAACAACAGTAAAAAAGTACCGGCCACTTGCCGATTACGGAGGATGGGGCATAAGAACCGGCAGGGGTGGTGAAAAGGCGTTTAATGTATCGGGCAGATATGGAGTGAGCCTGGAGCTCAAAGACGGCAAGCGCATCCTAATCGGAACCCGGCGTCCCGAGGAGCTTTCCCGCGCACTCAGGGAACTCGCCGTAATGCCCCCTCCACCGACACCCTAATATACCCCATACCATATTCCTCTTACCGGCAGGTAGTAGAAATACTTATATTTATGATTATGTGATGGTTATGGGCCCTTTCAGTGATCCGGGCAGGGATGATATCTCTATATTTGCCACGACCTGAAAATCGCGTATGGATCACACTATTGTATTCATCACACTCGGACTTTCGCTGGTTCTTTTTGCTTCGGGGAAAATACGTCACGACCTTGTGGCATTCATAGCCCTGTTCATTCTTATAATCACGGGTGTGATAGAGCCCTCATCCGGATTCAGGGGATTCGGGCATCCGGCCGTGATAACGGTCGCATCGGTGCTGATGATAGGGAAGGCACTTGAGTTTTCGGGACTGATTGACTTTCTTGGCAGGTGGGTTATTAAGATTGGGACAGGTATTCCCACTCAGGTGTTTGTTCTCTCAATTCTTGTTGCTGCCGCCTCGTCGGTGATGAACAATGTAGGTGCACTCGCAATAATGATGCCCATTGCCATACACCTGGCACGCAAAAGCGGTTATCCCCCATCATATGTGCTAATGCCTATTGCATTTGCATCACTTCTTGGAGGGATGACAACACTTATCGGCACACCTTCAAATATAATAATTGCCTCATTCAGGGAAGATGCTATGGGGGAACCTTTCGGAATGTTCTCCTTCTTTCCCGTTGGTATAACACTGACACTTGCCGGCCTGCTTTTCATAACATTCGTCGGATGGAGGATGCTTCCTAAA
>VGGM01000149.1 GCA_016868515.1 Bacteroidota bacterium
ACTTATTGTTATTGCTGCAATCCCGGTCTCAATAATCGCAACATTCAACCTGATGTATTTCAATGACCTCACCATTAACATAATGACACTTGGAGGTCTTGCCCTTGGTGCCGGAATGCTGGTTGACAATGCCATTGTGGTTCTGGAAAATATATTCAGGATCAAGGAGTCCGGCGTTTCCTTCAGGGAAGCAGCCGTGGAAGGTACGGGTCAGGTTGGGCCAGCCATCACGGCCTCAACATTGACAACCATAGTGGTTTTCCTACCTATAGTCTACCTGCATGGTGCCTCAGGCGAAATGTTCAAGGATCAGGCATGGACGGTAGCATTCTCACTCGTATCGTCCCTGTTTGTTGCCATGCTTCTGATTCCAACCCTGGTGGCCCATCTCTTCAGTGACAGGGAGTCTTTGCACAAGGAAACCTCATCAGTGAAGATAACATGGTATGCAGTGGCTCTTGAGAAGATTCTGAAAGCCAGAAGGACAGTTATTATCCTGTCAGTAATGCTTCTCGCCGGAACTGCACTGCTTTTACCCCGCATAGGCAGCGAATTCATGCCACGTGCCGAATCGCCCGAATTCACAATGGAAATCAGGCTGCCCGAGGGATCAACCCTCGACCTTACGGCAAGTACTGTTAGAAACGCCGAGCAAATTCTGAGAAGCCTTCTTGGTGATGACATAGCCATGATTTACAGTCAGGCAGGAGGAACCACAGGCAGCTTACTGACAACCGCAAGCCCGATCCGAAGCCAGAATCAGGCTACGGTTAAGGTATTCCTGTCGACAACTATTCCGGCAGCCACTGAAAATGCAATCCGCACCGCCGAAGAGTATTTCGGGACTGTTCCCGACCTTAATGTCTCTTTCCGCAGGGAAGAGTCGGCAGTACAGACAACGCTGGGCACAGATGAAGCTCCTTTCGTAGCCGAGATAAGCGGCAAGGAATTTGATGAAATTGAAAGAATTATAAATGAATCCCGGACACTCCTTTCAGATAACGAATACCTGTACAATATCACTACTTCACTCGACGAGGGAACACCGGAAGTAAACATTGTTATTGACCGGTTCAAAACCGGATATTACAATATCAACATAACCAACGTAACCAGCCAGATAAGGAGCTACCTTAGCGGGGCCGAAGCAGGATCGTTTGAAAGAGCCGGTGAAATAAAGGACATAACAATTAAACTTGGCGATGTATCCCTCAGTGAACTCGAAAACCTCCTCATCACTGCCGGAACGGTCAATTTTCCCCTGAGCACCATTGCCCGCATCGAAACAACGACTTCGCCCAGGCAGATTACCCGCAAAAATCAGAGCCGTACCGGATATGTTTACGCGATGGTATTGAAGGGTAAACCCTTCGATCACATTGTAAGGGAAACCGAAGAAAAACTGGCCGGCATAGTAATTCCAACCGACTACAAGATTGAGGTTACGGGCGAAGAACTGAAAAGAAAGGAGTCGATGTCGAACCTTACCTTCGCCCTGATACTCTCAATAGTGCTGGTGTATATGGTACTGGCCTCGCAGTTTGAATCGCTGGTTCACCCTTTTACCATTCTTCTTACAATACCGCTGGCAGGAATCGGGACAGTACTGACATTCTTTATTCTTGGCAAGTCGTTCAATATGATGGCTTACATTGGTATTATAATGCTTGCGGGGATTGCTGTAAACAACTCTATCATACTTATTGATCGTATAAACCAGCTCAGAGCCGGAGGTTTATCAAGGCACCTGGCAATTATCGAAGCCGGTTCGCAGCGAATCAGGCCCATACTGATGACGAGCCTTACAACAATTCTTGCACTCGTGCCTCTGACAATAGGTTTCGGTGAGAGCGCCTCGCTGAGGTCTCCGATGGCACTTGCGGTTATAGGCGGTTTGTTCACATCAACAATCCTTACACTGATTGTAATACCGTGCGTTTACTGGGCTCTTGACTCACTGAAGGATATGATTACCGGCAGGCCCGCTGAAACAGATATGATGTAATAAGGATTAATACCTCTGCCCAGATGGATTTTATCATAAAAAGAAAGACGCTGATTTCGATGTTATTCATCGGGTTGACACTGCTGGGTTATGTCTCATACAAGAGACTGCCGGTGGAGCTCTTTCCCAATGCACAACTGCCTACACTGATAGTTCAGGCCACCTCAACAGTACAGATGGACCCGCGGTTTATTGAATCGCAGGCTGTTGTACCGCTCGAGGGAGCCATTGGTACGCTGGAAGGTGTTGAGAAGATTGAATCAACTGTTACATCAAGAGGCGGTACCATACTGATCTACTACAGCACCCGTGCCAATATGAAGTATGCCAGCATCAAGCTGCAGGAGAAGATCAACATGGTAAGAAACTCCATTCCCGAGGAATTCAGGGTAAATGTTACACGTGTCGACCTCGAAACGGCGACAAGCCAGTTCATGCAACTCCAGGTAAGGGGCGCGGGTAGCGTTGACAGGGTCAGAAACGTTGCCGACAGGGATATTAAACCTGCTCTCGAAAGCATTGACGGAATCGCCGGTGTTGATGTGTCAGGAGGTCAGGAGAGCTCCGTCGAAATAGTAATCAACGAAAAGGCGGCAACTGCTTACGAAATCACTCTGAACCAGGTAAGAAACCTCATCTCATCGGGCGGACAGGACAGGGTCTTTGTTGGCCGGACCGTGCAGGGGAACAGCAAACTCTTCGTTAATGTGACCTCTGAATATACCGATATTATGGAAATCGGAAATATAATCGTGAAACAGGATGGTCCTGTTCTGCTGAGGGATATTTCAACCATTACATTTGGCGTCAAGGAGGTAACAGCCATAAGCCGGGTTAACGGCATGGAAGCTGTCACAATTACGTTGATAAATGACAACCAGACCAACCTCATTGATCTCTCAGGTAAAACACTGGCTGCGATTGACCGGCTTAACAATGAACTGAGGCAGGCCGAGGTGGAGATTGTCGTTCAGAACAACAATGCCGAGGTAATGGAGAATAACATAAACCAGATTATCAAACTGGCTCTTACCGGAGGTCTTCTGGCTATTGCAATACTTTGGTTTTTTCTCCGTAACATCCGGCTTGTATCTATCATCGCCATATCAATACCGGTATCAGTTTATGTGGCATTCAACTTCTTCTATGCCAACGGGGTTACTGTAAACAGCCTCACACTGGTGGGTATGGCCCTGGCAATAGGTATGCTAATCGATAACTCGGTGGTGGTGCTTGAAAACATATACCGGCTTGCCGGACAGGGGAAGGATCACACCACGGCAGTAAAACAGGGAACTACGGAAGTATGGAAGGCTATAATCGCTGCCACTCTAACTACCGTTACCGTATTCCTGCCGTTTGTATTCTCATCAGATTTCATGATAAAACTGATCGGAAAGAACATAGGTGTCTCTATCGTTTCCACCCTCCTGGTATCGCTTGCTGTAGCCCTTCTGCTTATACCGATGGCTACCCATTTCTTCCTCTCCTTTTCAAAAAACAGTAACTCTGAGGTATTCAAGAAGCTTTCAATACACAACAGGGTAATCCAGGCCTACTACATGACCCTGAAAGCCAGCATGAGAAACCCTGCCGGAACAATAATCGGAAGCCTTGCCGTTTTCTTCGTTGCACTGCTGGTCAGCCTGACACTGAGCGTCAACACAACCCGTGAGGTCGATACACCCAGCTTCCGGCTTTCAGTGACGATGCCAAGCGGAACAACCCTTGAAAAGGCCGATATAATCGTCACTGAAATTGAAAGCAGACTGCAGGATGTGCCTGAAAAACAGGATATTATATCCAGAATCACCGAAACCACGGCCACTGTTACAGTTAACCTCCCTGAAGAATGGAATAAGTTAACCGACAGGGAACTCCCTGAAATAAAAAATGATATCTGGGAAAGGGTTCGTAATCTGCGTACGGCCAATATAACCATGTCGGAGATGTCGTCATCGGGTGGGTTCACCGGTGGTGGCGGCGGCGGCGGAATGAACCCCGGGGCAGGTTTCATGAATCTGCTTGGTGTGGGAACGCAAAGCGAAAGTGTCCTCATAAAGGGAAGGGATTTCGATATGATGAAGCTTGTGGCCGACGACCTGAAGTCAATACTCGACGAGCTCGACATTATAAGGAGTTCCGGCGTAAACGTGAGGGAAAATGTTCCGGAAGTCCACCTTCAGTTCGACATGGAGAACATTCTGGCCAACAATATGACACTAAACAGTGTTTCATCGGCTCTTGGAACGTTTGGCCGTGAGTACTCATCAGGTGCTACATTCAGGCAGGGCACCGAGGAATATGATATAATACTCAAGTATGATATACCCCAGGAGATTGCCGAAAGGAGGAAAACCATTGACGACCTCAGAACTCTCAGGGTTGAAGGCTCGGGAAGCACCATAAGGGAGATGGGCGACCTGGCCGAAATAGTATTTTCAAGAGGAATGGGTAATATACAGAGGGAAAACCAGGAGAAAAAAATCACACTTACCTATTCCTTCAATCCCGAAATAAATGAATCGAAGGATATTCTGGAAGCAGCCAGACTTGAAATTGACCAGATTGTAAGTGAATTGATTATCCCGGCCGGAGTGGCGGTAGAGGTCATTCACGAAGAAAACGAATTCGAGGAGTTCTATTATCTGATTGCGATAGCTTTCCTGCTGATTTACATGATACTTGCATCGGTATTCGAATCACTTACCACACCTGTTGTACTGATGTTCTCAATACCGCTGGCAGCCCTTGGTTCCCTCATTGCCCTGATTCTGACAAACAACTCTATTCTGAATGCCAATACGCTTACCGGGTTTCTGATACTGCTGGGGGTGGTGGTGAACAACGGTATAATACTAATTGACTATACTAACCTGCTGCGGAGGCAGGGATACCGACGCTCACGGGCCCTTATGACGGCTGGTATTGCCAGGGTAAGACCAATAATGATTACAGCGGCAACGACCATTGTGGCACTTATGCCGCTGGCAATGGGACAGTCGGAATATGTTTCGGCAATCGGGGCGGCGTTTGCAATAACGGTAATCGGAGGTCTGCTGCTCAGTACCATGCTGACCCT
>VGGM01000150.1 GCA_016868515.1 Bacteroidota bacterium
AAAAAGCCTGGGGCGTTTGTCAATCATTTTAATCATGCCCCTTATCATCTGCTCAGCTGCATTGAAATCGGCAATCACCCCATCGCGCAATGGCCTTATTGTCCGTATGTTCTCATGTGTTTTGCCATGCATCTGCCTTGCCTCCTCTCCAATTGCAATCAGCTTGTTTGTATTTCTGTCAACCGCAACAATTGAAGGTTCGTCAACCACAACCTTATCGTTGTGAATGATAATAGTGTTCGCAGTACCCAGATCAATGGCGATCTCCTGTGTCAAAAATGAAAAAAGTCCCATGTTCTATCTAGAAGTTAAATTGTTTCAGTGCTTAAAGTGTCTTACCCCTGTAAAAATCATCGCAATTTTATGCCTGTTGCATTCATCTATCGATTCCTGGTCTTTGACCGATCCGCCCGGCTGTATTATCGCCCTTACTCCGGCCTTCGCTGCAACAGTGATGTTGTCGGGAAACGGGAAGAATGCATCTGAAGCCATCACTGATCCGCTGGTGTCAAATCCCGATGCATTTGCCTTCTCAATAGCATGCCTGACTGCATCAACCCTCGAAGTCTGACCTGTTCCCGAACCAATAAGTTGCCTGTTCCTTACCAGCACAATGGCATTCGATTTTGTCCTCATTACAATCCTGTTTGCAAAATCGAGGTCAGTAAGTTCCTCAGCTTCAGGGATTCTTGTGGTTACACATCTCATCTCCATCCCCTGAACATCATAAATGTCAGGTTCCTGCCATAAATATCCGTTAAGCAGTGAGCGTACCACCGGTACTGTTGCAGGCCTATGCCTGAGACGCAGAATTATCCTGTTCTTTTTCTGACCCAGAATCTCAAGTGCCTTATCAGAATACCCGGGTGCTATGATAACTTCAAAAAAAATCTTGCCGATCTCCTCTGCAGCATCTGTATCAACCTCAGCGTTAGTGGCTATTACTCCTCCAAAGGCTGACACCGGGTCTCCCTCGAGTGCCCTGCACCAGGCCTCCCTCAGATTGTTTCCAGCCGCCATGCCACATGCATTGTTATGCTTTATTATGGCAACAGTGATCTCTTCAAATAATCCGATATAACCCAGGGCAGATTCAATGTCAAGAAGATTGTTATATGATATTTCCTTCCCATGCAACTGCTCAAAAATGCCCGTAAGGTTACCATAGAACAATGCCTTCTGATGGGGATTCTCACCATAGCGGAGTGGCATCTTCTCATCGACACTTATCCGGAGTGACTCTGACATTCCGGTCTGGTTGAAATAGCTGAATATGTCGGAATCATATCCCGACGAAACTCTGAAGGCATCGGCTGCGAAACGCCTCCTTTCATCGGACGAGGTGAATCCACGGCCTGTTTCAAGAATCTCATACAACCTGACGTACTGATGCGACCCCGCTACAACGAGAACATCACTATGGTTTTTTGCACCAGCCCTTATGAGCGA
This sequence comes from Bacteroidota bacterium, assembly GCA_016868515.1. GTDB lineage: Bacteria > Bacteroidota > Bacteroidia > Bacteroidales > VadinHA17 > SLNP01. The sequence continues at coordinate 1,450 of VGGM01000150.1, forward strand.
TATGCCTCCTATATCTATCTTTTCAATAATCTCCTGCGGGGTTGCTCCTGACCTTACCGTCTCCGAAAAGGGATAGAGATCGACCAATACCATGTCAAGCTCCGGAATCTGATATTGCTTCATCTGCTCCATATCAGATGCATTCTCCCTTCTTCCCAGAATTCCTCCGAAGATCCTTGGATGGAGTGTCTTAACCCGGCCACCAAGTATAGAAGGATATGAGGTAAGGGACTCAACCGGTTCGGCATCTACTCCAAGACTCTTTATGAAGTCATATGTTCCGCCGGTAGAGTAGATTCTGACGCCAAGTTCGGAAAGCTTCAGGATGATTGCATCCAGACCATCTTTATGGTAAACGGATATCAATGCTGTCTTGATTTTCTTGTCCTTCATTATCTGATAGTTATAAAATGAATTCCCCCGGCCGTATAGCCGTCTAAAAATAGATATTTTTTATTGAAAATCAACCGATAAAATAATCCGGGGAGATTGCTGCTGAAACCGTGGGTTTAAGCAAATACGCCGTACAGCACCCTTCCAATGAGCATGTATATCATCAGCCCCAGAATATCGTTCGCAGTTGTGATAAATGGCCCGGTGGCCAGAGCCGGGTCAATTTTGAACCTGTTGAGCAGCAAAGGTATAAGTGTGCCAAACATCGCTGCAAATACTATCACCGCCATAAGCGCAACGCTCACCGTGATGGTTAGTGCAAACGAATCGCTGACCAGAAGGTTGTAGCCAAGTATCAGAATTGCCAGAATCGAAGCATTGAGCAATGCCACCATAAACTCCTTGCCAAGTTTGGACCCGACTCCGTCAATCTTGTACGTATTGCTTGCCAGTCCCTGTACAATTATAGCCGACGACTGTATGCCAACATTTCCACCCATGGCTGCAATAAGAGGAATAAAAAAAGCCATTTCAGGGTAAATCTTCAGGTCGCCTTCAAACCGGGCAAGCACCAGGGCTCCAAGAACCCCCCCAACCATTCCGATAAACAGCCAGGGAAGCCTGGCCCGTGTAATCCTGAAAACCTTGTCGGAATGCTCAACATCTTCTGTAAGACCCGATGCGAGCTGATAGTCGCGTTCAGCCTCCTCGCGGATTACGTCCACCACGTCGTCAATCGTAATCCTTCCCATCAGCCTGCCAATAGCATCGACCACAGGTATGGCTACCAGGTCGTATTTCTCCATCATAAGTGCAACATCCTCTGCCCCGTCGTCAACAGTAACATAGTGAACATCGGTCTTCATGACATTGCTGATAATGGTTGTATTCTTGCTGATTGCCAGATCCTTCAGTGAAACTATGCCCTTGAGCAGCCTGTCGTCGTCAACAACATAGAGATAATAAACCTCATCAACCTCGTCAGCCTGCCGGCCCAGCTCCTTAAGACAGGTGAGCACGGTCCAGGTCTGGTTAACCACAACCAGTTCCTTTGCCATCAACCCACCGGCGGTATCCTCGTCATACGACATAAGATCGACGATATCACCGGAATGGTCAATATCATCTATATGCTTCAGAACCTCCTGCTGCTTTTGCACCGAAAGATCGGCTATAACATCGGCAGCATCGTCGGTATCCATGTTGTCAATGAACTGATGAGCAATTACCTCACTGGGTATATGCTTCAGGAATTCCTCCCTGTCATCCTCATCAAGCTCGGCAACAGTGTCGGCCGCCTTCTCCGAGTCAAGCAAAAGATAAAGAAACCTTGCCTCCTCGGTGGAAATCTCATCATATATCTCTGCAATATCAGCTGCATGAAAGTCATTTATCAGAGAAAGAGCCCTTTTCTCATCTCCGGCCTTAATGGCTTCCCGCAAATCCTGAAGAAACTCCCTGTTTTTTTCAATCTTAATTGCCATTATCGAGACTGTTTTTTATCAACCGCGTTATTTGAACATACTCTCCGTGTGGCAGCTGCTCTGCCCTCATCGATAGCAAACCATTGTCTATCCCTTCAACCGGGAACTGTGAACCCAGGGCATTTCTGAGCGTCTTCCTGCGCTGGTTAAATGCACACTTCACAACCCTGAAAAACAACACCTCATCGCAGGCAAGCTTTTCAACCCCGTTCCTCGTAAGCCTTAATACCGCCGAGTTTACTTTCGGAGGGGGTACGAACAGGTGCGGGGGAACCGAAAACAGTATCTCGGTGGTGAACCATGCCTGCAAAAGTACGCTTAGTATTCCATATTTTCGTGAACCCGGACCGGAATTGATACGTTCGGCTACCTCCTTCTGAACCATCCCCGTAACCTCGGCAACCTTATCGCGGTGCTCGAGCGCCTTGAAAAAAATCTGGCTCGATATGTTATAGGGAAAATTGCCCGCTATGGCAAATCTGCCCCCAAACAGCCCCCTGAGATCCATCTTCAGAAAATCGCCCTCAATCAGTTCAAGACCACTTCCGAACCGGCCTTTCAGGTACTCAACCGATTCATGGTCGATCTCCGCTGCCACGAACCTGTCGAATCTCCTTGCCAGCAGAAACTCGGTGAGCACCCCCGTTCCCGGACCAACCTCAATAACGCTGCTATACCCGTTACCTGTCAATGATAATGCAATCTTCGCGGCAATGTTCCTGTCCTTAAGGAAGTGCTGGCCAAGTCTCTTCTTCGGTCTAACCAATTGCATCCCCGGGTACCCTTTATCTGTGAAACGATTAACAGTCAATGCTATGGCATCAGGTGTGATGTAAACTTCCTGAATACCGGTATCCTGAATGACTCAATCAGGTCTATCAGCCTCCTGAGCAGATTGTAATACAACGTAACGAACAAAACCCCCGACATCAGCCAGAGGGCTGAAATGTTAAAGATAAATGTATTAATCCTTAAGTTACCCAGATACTTAAACGGTGCATAAAAGTGAGCCCTTCCGAACCTCGACCCCGGCTCCATGAAAACAGGATCCGATTTCTGAACTATCCTGTCACCGGTCTCGTACATCTTCTCTGTATAATTCCTGTTAAGCACAAAGTCGGCAATATTCCCGTTGTGATGCCGTTCCTTCATCCTTATGAGGTAGTCATCCCCATTCTCCCCGGCAATAAGTCCGATAAGGGCATCCCTCCTCTTTATTGCATCCGACCATCCCTGCCTGAACCATAACCTTAAGCTGTCGGTATGGGCAAGCGCCAGGCTGGCAACCGGTTCATCGAAATTCTCCCTGTCAAGACTGTTATACCAGTCACCGGGATGTATCCCTGTCAATCTGCCAAGTTCATTAAAATGAGTCCTTAACTGCCTGAAATTCTGCTCTGCATGTTCACGGTATTCATCCCTGCCAATGGCTGCCCGGCACTCTTCAAGCTTGTTCCGCAGCCCTGGCAGCAGGAACGATGCATGCCAGTCGTACCGGCTTACCTCCATTTCAACTTCAAACAATGGCTTCTGATAACGGTTGCTCCTGAACTGTTCTACCATAAGGGCTTCATACGCCCACCTTGTGGCCATGGCATCACCTATCACCGGTACATATACCTTGTTGGTTATTGAGCGGTGAAGATCATCGAACCTTATCATGGCTCCCCCGAAAAGCAACTGGGGAACAAGCAGAAGCGGAATTAATATGTAGATGCTGATTGCCGAACGCATCCCGGCCGAAATATTAAGG
>VGGM01000151.1 GCA_016868515.1 Bacteroidota bacterium
TCTAACCCGGGATTGAGTTTTTTAGTTATCTTCCCCAAAAAAAAAATAATGATGCCCTCCGTAACGATCAGGGAGGTTACCTCCCGCCGCGATCTGCGCAAATTCATTTATCTCCCCTCACAAATTCATCGTAATGACCCCGGATGGTTACCCCCCATCTACATTGATGAATGGGAACTGTTCGACAGGGAAAAAAACAACTCTTTCGCCTATGCCGATACTGTAATGTACATTGCAGAAAAGAACGGGAAACCGGCAGGAAGGATAATGGGCATCATTTCACACCGCTACAACAGTTACCGTAATGAGGACGATGGCAGGTTCAGCTTCATAGAATCGGTAAACGACACCGAGGTTATCGGCGCATTGACAGGTGCAGTTGCCGATTGGGCAGCAGCCAGAGGGATGAAAAGACTCGTCGGTCCGCTGGGTTTTTCTGACAAGGACCCGCAGGGGTTACAGGTTGAAGGATTTGAATACCCGTCACTTATGACAACCCCGACAAATAACAGGTATCTTCCTGAAATAATTGAGGATCTCGGGTTTGAGAAAAAGATCGATCTGGTTGACTATATGGTAGATATCCCGTCATCAATGCCTCCTGTTTTTGAAAAGGTTCTTCCGCGTATAGAAGCAAACGGGAAGGTTGAGATACTGGAATTCCGTAAAACCCGTGAACTTAAGCCCTATATTATTGAGGTTCTGCAGTTGATGAACGATACCTTTACAGAGATATATGGGTTTGTTCCGCTTACCGACCGCGAGAAGAGCGAACTGGCTAAAAGATATCTGCCTGTTCTCGATCCGGCCTTTATCAAAATGGCACGGGCTGATAAAAAGCTTGTGGGATTTGCAATAGGAATGCCCGATATCGCCGAAGGAATAAAAAGAGCCCGGGGAAGGCTCTTCCCGTTCGGAATATACCATATAATAAGGTCAGCAAGGAGAACCGGCAATCTGGTAATGCTGCTCGGTGGAATCCTGAAGGAGTACCGCGGGCAGGGTATTGATGTTCTCATGGGTGCAAGGATTCTCAATTCAGCAATTTCGAGGGGGATGAAGACTATCGACAGTCATCTGGTGCTGGAGACCAATCAGCGCATGCGTGCAGAATATGAACGCCTCGGAGGAAGAATTATCAGGCGATTCCGTATCTACCAGAAAGACCTGGTTTGATAATCCACCCCGGCTTTCAGAACCTGAAAATAAAAGAGAATCCGATTACCTCCTTGAACTGAATTCTTGCCGTCTTTACCGGTTTCCCGTCTGAACCGAGTACCGGGTTTCCGCTTTCGTCATATACCGTAGTCTTTGTATTGTCATCATAAATCAGATGGGTATTCAGACGTACATCGGTAAACCAGTTAAGGCTCATCGTGGCAATTAATTCCCAGTCAATATCAACATTCTGCGGTTTATCAATGTAGTTGGTAAAAAAATGTAACCTGTTTGAGACATTAACGTTATCAAACAGCTTGAACTTGTGGTTGATCAGCACACTCGCACCCGGTTCATGCCTGGCCTTCCGGTCAACAGGTATCCCGTACTTCTTCTGGTCAACGGTGGCAGTATCCATAACAAACGTACCTTTATATGATATTGGGGCGACATTGAATGAGGTCTCCTTATTTGGCTTGTAATCAAGACCCAGACCGATGGTGAAGCTTGCCGGACTGAGAATCCGGGAAACCAGAACAGGATCCTTGTCTTTCGGATAAGTATATCCCTCGGCAAGCTGTGTCTTGAATAGCATGGTTCCGCTGAAGTCAAACTTTCCGAAGGCCTTGTAGTTGAGCTTTGAGGTAACCTCAACAAGATCGGCATTCCTCCTTAGTCCGTTATCCAGCGACCATATAAAGCCATGCTTAAACCTGCCCTGGTTGTACCAGAGCAACTTTTTCGGGTTGTTCAGGTAGTTGGCATTTATGGTGAAGTCAAAAACCGATGATATGTTGCTCTCCCCGCCTTTAACCCAGTTCGTAAGGTAGGCCTGGTTCAGCACTGATGAGAGTTCAGAGGTAATCCTCCAGTAATCAGGCTTTACGTAAACAGTCTGAACCTTCTTCAGGGCCCTGTTGTCGATGGCGGGGGCATTAACACTTGCATCGCCAATGGTGCTCGACCTCACCGGCCGCCTGAACATAATGTTGTTCTCAAGGTAGAGGCCTAATGTATTGTAGGCGGGACTACCTACCCACACCGTTACCGAATCGTCATATTCATTCCTGAGCCAGAATCTTACAAACTGGCCCGTGGCCGAATTTAGCACAAAGGGAGTCTCAATGCTGGCCGTACCCGTTAGTGTGAGAATTGCAGAATCACGTGCCGACAGATAACCCACCAGCTCACTTACAGCAGCTTCAATGGAGTCGCCGGTAAAAGGATGTCTGTAGCTCCGGAAAGGAAACGAGGCTGATGATGAACTGACCTCAGTCAGGGTATCAACCAGTACCAGCAGCAGGGTGTCGCCCTGAATTAACAGATTCTGTCCCAGCGAGGCCATTATCCTCCGATGGTCGTATTTCTCCTGCCCTGCAACAGTGTCCTTCGCTGCAAGCGCCTTCTCCATTACCGAGATTGCAACCGAGTCGCGATCGTGCCCTGCAGGAAACCTTATTCGTATTGTATCCCATACATAAAAACTGCTCGCCGGTATCTTTATGGAATCATACGGATAGGCCGACAGATAACCTGCAACATCTATCTCACGTTCATGTGTGGAATAGTAGACAAGCATGTTGATATACTGGCGCAAAGGATCTCTGGCATCCTTCCAGTTCTCAGCCCTGTATTTCCTCTGAAGAAAACTGACTGCGTCGGGGTGGCTGAACCTTATCGGGCTGAATTCCTGAAGAACCTCAGGATCAATTCCCTTCAGCGAAGCAGTATCGATCTTAACAGGAACCGTAACCACCTCCTTTATCTGAGAGTTGACAATCAGGAGTGAAGACTGCAACAGCACCGCCATCAGCATTGCCCTGATTTCGTTTCTGGTCATATGGTCTTTCATTTGTATTTCACCGATTTTTATTTCTCATTGAATGATGGTAATTTTACGAAAATATTTCTATCACCCAATGGCTTTATCATTAAGAACGGATTTTCTGGCTTTACAGATATACCGCAATATCAAAAAGCGAGACGAATTCACAGCAGGGCAATCTCATTCAGAGCCAAACTAATCATTTCATTTGTCAATCTACATTCTCAGTTTTCTGTTTTAAAGCATTCCGTTATGAACCTGCCATTTATTGAACCTTATAAGATAAAAATGACCGAACCGGTCAATATCAGCACCCTTGAGAATAGAAAATCATGGATAAGGGAGGTGCATTATAACCTTTTCAGTCTCAGGTCGTCACAGGTAACAATTGATTTGTTGACCGACTCAGGCACGGGAGCCATGAGCGACAGCCAATGGTCGGCCATGATGCTGGGCGATGAGAGTTATGCCGGCGCATCATCATATTATAATCTGAAGAATGCCATCCGTGATATCACGGGTTTTGAATATTTCCTCCCCACGCATCAGGGAAGGGCAGCTGAGAACGTCCTCTTCTCGGTTCTTATTAAGGAGGGCGATGTAATACCCGGAAACTCGCACTTCGATACAACAAAGGGGCATATAGAGTTTCGCAAGGCAACGGCGATCGACTGTACCGTTAACGAGGCCTTCGACACCACCATCGCTGCACCTTTCAAGGGGAATGTCGATACAGGGAAGCTTGAAAAAACCATCCTTGAACATGGCAGGGAAAAGATTCCGTTCATACTGGTCACAATTACCAACAACACTGCCGGAGGACAGCCCGTAAGTCTTGCCAACATGAAGGAAGTGAGACAGTTGGCCGATAAACACGGAATCGCTGTATTCTTCGATTCTGCGCGGTTTGCCGAAAACGCCTACTTTATCAGGACAAGGGAAGCCGGCCAGCAAAACAAGACCATCCGCGAGATAGTTGCAGAGATGTTTGCCTGTGCCGACGGAATGACAATGAGCTCGAAAAAGGATGCCATTGTCAACATGGGCGGCTTTATTGCAATGAGAAGCGGCGAGCTATACAGCAGGGCCTCGGTTTTCAATATCATGTTTGAAGGCTATGTCACTTACGGAGGAATGTCGGGACGCGATATGAACGCCCTGGCCAGGGGCCTTTATGAGGGAACCGAATTTGAGTATCTCGAAGCGCGTGTACGGCAGGTACACCTTCTGGGTTCCCTTCTGAAGGAGGCCGGTGTACCGGTTCAGGAACCTTTCGGCGGGCATGCAGTATTCATCGATGCTCTGAAGTTTATGCCCCACATCCCCAGAGAACAGTTTCCTGCCCAGACCCTTGCTGTTGAAGTATATATTGAAGGGGGAATCAGGGGTGTTGAAATCGGAGCCATTATGGCCGACCGCGACCCGGTAACACGGGAAAACAGGTTCCCGGCCCTTGAACTGGTAAGACTCGCAATACCCCGAAGGGTTTACTCCGACAACCATATGAGGTATGTTGCAGCGGCCATAATAAATGTGTTCAACAGGAGAGACACAATAGAAAAGGGACTCCGGATTAAAACGGAGGCTCCCATTATGCGCCATTTCACAGCTGAACTTGAAAGATTGTAGTTACAGCCTTTGATTCATTGTCGAATTTGGTTTCCTTTGTCTGGTAAATCAATTACACAACGCAATGGTCCGATCAATGACGGGTTACGGCAGGGCCGTGACCGAAACTGACCAGAAGAAGATTACTGTTGAAATTAAGTCACTTAACAGTAAACAACTCGATATCAACACAAAGATTCCGTGGATCTACAGGGAGAAAGAGATCGATATCAGAAATATCATAAGCCAGTCGGCCGGAAGGGGAAAAGTTGATGTAATCATTACACTCGACCAGTTCGATGAGGAGATGCACACCAACATCAACAGAAAGTCAGTTAAGAATTACTTCAGCCAGCTCAGCGAAATAGCAGGTGAACTGGGGGTTGCCCCTGATGATACACAACTGCTGCAGATAATTATGAGGCTTCCCGAATCGGTTAAGTCGGAAAAACCGGAACTGCCTG
>VGGM01000152.1 GCA_016868515.1 Bacteroidota bacterium
TGTAAGCCAGAAAGGAAATACGATATCTCTTTTTATCACAACCAGGCGACCATTGACACCCTTCTTGTGAACCTTGTTACACTGGTTGGAGTAAAGCCAAAAGCGACTGATTGGGAAACCCGGTTGTTACCTGAACACCGCCGCTATTATATCAATCATGCGAAGCAATTCAGTTTTGACAGGTATTTTATTACTCCGGAGGGGGTTCATTACTTCTTTATGGTTAGACCTGCCAGACACGCCGAATACAATCAGCACGGTGTAGGTGGTAAATTCAAGCTCACCGAAGACCTTCAGATTATAGAACTTGAAGAGCTATTTAATACCCCTGTAATGCCATATGAGGAGATCATTACCAAAGGAAGAACGATCTTTGAGGAGATGATTGCATCAGGTAATGTTGAGAGATTCTTAAAAGATAGAGACTATATTGAATGGCCTGACGGAAGGCTTAAATACGATAAAGGCAGGAATGAGTGGAGGTACGATGTGGAATAATTGCCTGAAAAAAACAGATGAAAGTTAATTCCAGGCAGCTGATCAAATGCTCTTTTCTGGTATATTTACAAATATCTTTAGACCAATTCTTATGAAGAAATCAATACTGTTCATACTGCTCATTTTTTCAGGCGGAAGTGTCCTTTTTTCACAAATCACCGAGGGTGATGATGGGCTCTATTATGATGCCGGTAACAAGGCATATGCCGGAGTCTATAAAGAATTCTGGAAGAATGGGAACAGGAAATTGGAGATGCCATTGAAGAGAGGAATGAAGGATGGCGAGACTCTCCTCTATTTCGAAAACGGAATGAAAAACGAAGTCCGGGCATATAAAATGGGAAGAATGCATGGCACCTGGATTACATGGAATGAAGCCGGACAAAAGGTTGCTGAAGCAAACTACCTGAACGGAAAGAAAAATGGCAAGTGGTATATCTGGGATGAAAACGGAACAATGCGCTATGATATGACCTACAAAAAGGGAGAAAAGAAAGGCACCTGGCTAATGTGGGATGAAGAGGGCAAACTCCTTATGGAAAAGGCTTATAAATGACCTTGCATGCTCACACATGCCGGACACCATGAGAAATGGAAATGGCGCAGGTTCTCACCCGCGCCATTTCTATTAAGATCCGTCAGAAAAACTATCGCTTTTCCGCCAAACTATTGAGCGACACCTTTAGGTCTTCACTCTTGCTTTCTGCCGCTACCTTCATGGAGGTAGACTCATACGATATCATTGTGGTTGTAACAGTATATGATCCAGGCATTACAGAAATGTTGAAATTCCCATCAAAGTCGGAATAAACTGTCACCCCTGATTCTTCAACCTTAACCTGAACCCCGGCCAGCGCTTCTCCGGTCTCTTTATCGACAACTGTTCCTGAAAGAGCTACCATCCCTTTTGACTCAATGTTTTTGTTCTTATCCTTCTTTCCTGTATCAGTCGCGAACAACGATGGCACAATCATGAAAAGAACAAACGATGCGGTTATAATTCTGGTCTTCATGTAGACTTTTATTTTGCTTCAAAGTTATTCCGGTCATATTAACCCTATATTAACCGAACTTGATTATTGTATTAAGTTAATGTTAAGCAGTCCCGGGAAGAACCTCAATGATACTCATTCCATGAGGAAGTTAGAAAGAAAAAGACCGGCATGAATGATCACCCATGCCAGTCCCTTATGGTCTTTAATCCTGAAGTCTCTTCTCCCGCACTACTTCTTATCGTAGGCCAGAGTATTCTTCATTTCTCCGTTTGGAGTAGTGTTGATGGTTTCAATCAGCAGAACCTTTCCACCCTCCGACATTTTCCATATCTCCTGAGTATTTATGTCGCGTGTTTCTCCCTGAAAATTCATTGTAGTGGTTGTTTTAATTGTCATCACTTTCTTGTCGGATGACCAGCTTACGATTGACTTACGCGTGTTGTTCATCATCGCATTTTCAGAAATTTTACCGGTAAGGTCATACTTTTCGGTAGTTACAGCTGACTGACCATCGCGACCCTGTCTGGTTCTTTCAACAGTGAGGCTGTTTCCCTGTTGTGTTATGTTCAATTCAGAGGCCCTCATCATACCTCCAAGGCGCATCTGGCCCTGACCCTGGCCTCCCTGCCGCTGTGCCTGAGCCTGAGCCTGGCCAACAGCAGGAGCCTGCCCGATTGTGCTCTTTGATTCATTAAATGCCCATTTTCCCGAGAAGTTCTCCTGGGCAATTATGGAAGATGCCGATATCATAAGGAAAGCGGCTGCCATCATGGAAAACACTAAAATTCTTGAACTCATCTTCATGGTTTGGAATATTAATAGTTAGTAATGCAATAGACACTTAATAATACAAAATTATTCCTTAATTGCGCTATTTTAACAACTCATCTGCCAATCCGGGCTGCTACAATCCCGGTGTGAAGTTCAGCCCGAAGGTGCCTCCGGTGCTCTTAATTCAATCCTGCTTTCACTTAAACGGTCTTTTGCCATGGATATAATTACAATATGCTACTGATATCCATTTAAAATAGCGTCAGAAATGCCATGGCAGACCAACGTACGAAACAAACCATTGGCAACTATGTATGGTTCTCGACATAATTTCTAAATTTGTCATACAACTTAATCTTAAACCCTTCACCCATGTACAGGAAACCGCTCCTTGCTTTATTTGCTGTCGCCTCGCTTGTGACTCTTAATCAATGCTTTACACCTAAACCACTGGTGCAGGGTGATCCTTCAGGCAGAACCCCTTCAGCCGTAAGGGAATTCCGGGCAGCATGGGTTGCAACAGTCGCAAACATCAACTGGCCTAGCAAACCGGGCATTCCGGTTGATAAACAGAAAGAGGAGGCCATACAACTTCTCGATTTGCTTCAGAAACATAACTTCAATGCTGTTGTATTTCAGGTAAGGCCACAATGTGATGCTCTCTACCTCAGCGAACTCGAGCCCTGGTCGTACTACCTGACAGGCGAACAGGGGAAGGCTCCCGATCCTTACTATGATCCTCTGGAGTTCTGGATCGAGGAGGCCCACAACCGGGGCATCGAGCTTCATGCCTGGCTCAATCCATACAGGGCCCACCATGTTTCCGGCGGGCCTGTAACTGAAAGTTCAATTGTGAAACGCCGCCCCGAACTGGCTCTCTACCTTGAGGCAGGCTACTGGTGGCTCGATCCGTCACTGCAGGGTACGCAGGACCATTCATATAATGTCGTTATGGATCTTGTAAAGAGGTATGACCTCGACGGAATCCATTTCGATGACTACTTCTATCCCTATCCCGACTATAACAACTTTAAGGACTTTCCTGATGATGCCAGCTGGCAGGCTTACCTGAATGGGGGAGGTAAATTTAGCCGCAGCGACTGGCGGAGGCAGGGCGTAGACAGGTTCATTGAAAGACTCTATAAAAGTATTAAGGCCGAAAAGCCGCATGTTAAGTTCGGCCTCAGTCCGTTCGGTATCTGGAGGCCCTACAATCCGCTTTCAGTTTCCGGGTTTGACCAGCATGAGGTGCTCTACGCCGACGCCCGCAAGTGGCTCAATGAGGGATGGATAGACTACTACTCGCCTCAGCTTTACTGGCCTGTGGGTCAGCTTCAGCAGAGTTATCCTGTCCTGCTCGGCTGGTGGAAAGATGAGAATATCCGGAACCGCCACCTCTGGCCTGGAATAAGCATTGACAGGTTTCAGGGCGACAGGGCAATTGACGAGATTACCAGCCAGATTATGATAGCCCGCGGAATGCTTCCCGAAAGCCCCGGCGTCATACACTGGAGCATCGGCCCGCTGGCTATGTCACCGTCGCTTGCTAAGGCTATGTTGTCGGGTCCGTATCAGAAGCAGGCCCTGGTTCCCCCGTCACCCTGGTTATCGGCCAAAGCTCCGGCCGCACCACTGGTATCACTGCTCACTGACCTCGACTCAGTAAGGGTGACATGGTCACACCCCCGCGGCGTTGAGATGGGCCGATATGTAGTTTATTACCGCTTCGGCAGTACGTGGAATTACATGATTTGCAGCGGGGATAAGAATTCTGCAGTGATACCCGCCTTTTCGGTTAATACGGCCATGCTGCGGCAGATCGACCCCGAAGGCTTCACTGGCTTTAAGGAACTACTTACTCCGCTTCAGTCGGTTGCAGTGACAGCCGTCGACAGATTTGGTAATGAGAGCGAGGTTTCGGAGATGCCCGTTACCGGCATTACCTATGACACCGCGGCAGATATCTACACCATACTGGCAAGGCATAAGGTTCCGTACAGACCTGCTGCCTACAGGGAGCCGGCTGTAAAACCGGGTATCGACGTGCTTCTGGAAGACCACCTCGACCTTGTAAGGGGAAAAAGGGTGGGGCTCATCACAAACCCCTCGGCTGTTGGTTCCGACATGCGCAGCACGCTCGATATACTCGCCGTAACCGCTGAGGTTAACCTGGTGGCCCTGTTTGGTGCCGAACACGGTGTCCGGGGCGCCCTTGAGGGACGTATCATCCAGGAAGGCGAGCCAGACCCGGTTACTGGTATACCTGTTTACAGCCTTTACGGCGATAGTTACGCCCCAAAACGGGAGTGGCTGCAGGGACTTGACATTTTAATATTTGACATCCAGGGGGTTGGCTCAGCATGGTATACCTATAAGTACTCCATGTCGTTTGCTATGGAGGAATGCGCCAGGGCCGGCATCACCTTTATGGTACTCGACCGCCCGAACCCTCTGAACGGGCGAATTGTTGAAGGGCCGATGCTCGACATGGGACGTCACTTCCGCCATCCCTTGCCCCTGCGGCATGGAATGACATACGGTGAACTCGCAACAATGTGGAATGAGACCGAAGGCTACGGGGCTAACCTCGTGGTAATAAAAATGAAGGGCTGGCGCCGATATATGCCGTGGAACGAAACAGGACTGCTATGGGTAATGCCCTCCCCCAACATGCCAACGCCCGAAACGGCAATGGTATATCCCGGACAGTGTCTCTTCGAACGCTCTAACATGTCGGAAGGCAGGGGCACCAGCAAACCTTTCAT
>VGGM01000153.1 GCA_016868515.1 Bacteroidota bacterium
CCTTGAAGCCTGGCCAGTCTCCTCCCCAGGGTGCTCTTGCCACTGCCCATAAACCCTGTCAGGTATATCTTCATGCTAAAGTTCCAGTTTCATCTGGGCCGGGTCATCTCCCCGGGAAGGCTTTGCTTCAGGTTCTGTAACATCATGCACTAAGCCCGGCTCTTCAGCCGGCCCTTCAACCGGCTGGGGCACCACCGAGGCCTCCTTCTTCACAACAGGCTCAAGCTCCATGATATTGTCAACGGTATAGTTCGTCAGCCGCTTACCCTTGGCCTTGTATCCCTTGATGGCAATGAACCCGGCCACCTCAATAATTTCACTCTGCCTCTCCTTGTGCTTCCCTCCGAAACTTATCTCAAACCTGGGATACTCCACCTCTGTTAAACTCACCAGCTTCGATTCAGGGCCCTCCTGAATGAAGTACTGAAGCTTCTCGGTCTCCTCGAATGAAAACCTCTTCACATAGTAGAATCCCTGCCCTGCGTCCCAGTAAATTGCACTGAAAACACTTGCCGGGTTGAACTTCTCAATAAGAAGCACATTGTCTTCAAAATGATGCGAAAGATCAAATCCGGTGGTTCTGAAACACCCGTTTTTTGTAACCACCAGAATCCTGTCTGCCGGCGCAAATTCACCAAGGAACTTTCCCCGCCCCTCATCGTTCAGCCTGTTGACGGAATCATCGAACCAAATTTTCCGGCCGCCAAGCGTCGATAAACCCTTCTCTTTCAGGGTTATACGCATTGCCGGGTTTCGTGTAACAAGATTCCCAACCGACGAGCGGCCCTTTATGGACAGTGTTCCAAAATCAAAATCAAACACCGGCTTCTTAAGGCGTGGCCTCGGTTTCAGATGAACCATTACAACCTCAGCCTCGCCGTTAGGGTTTGCACTGAACCACATTATGCGGGAACCGGGGGTTTCCCGGGTGAGATTATACTCCTTGTCGCGTGTAAGGCCGGTTACTGCACACCTCTTGGCCAGCAGCGGACCCTCCTTACCGTCCTGATATATCACATTGTATACTGTACGTTCATCATTTTTCAGGAAAACCTGCAGGTACTCTATATCCTTGCCCACAAATACCTTATCGGCTACTTTCGTTATCAGATAGGTCCCATCCTTCCTGAAAACAATTATGTCATCAATATCCGAACATTCGCATACAAACTCATCTTTCCTGAGCCCGGTGCCTATGAATCCCTCCTTACGGTTCACATATAGCCTGGCGTTGTTGGCTACCACCTTTGTTGCCTGAATGGTGTCGAAACTTCTTATTTCCGTTCTGCGGTCCCTGCCTGTACCGTACTTTTTCTTTATCTGCCTGAAGTAGTTTATTGCAAAAGGAACAATATTTTTCAGATGGTTTTTCACCTCCTCAATCTCCGTCTCAACACCTCTTATGTGCTCATCAGCCTTGAATGCATCAAATTTTGAAATGCGCTTAATCTTTATCTCTGTAAGCCTTATGATATCGTCCCTTGTCACATCCCGCTTCAGTCTCTTCCTGTATGGTTCAAGCCCCTTGTCAATGGCTTCAATTACAGCCTCCCATGTTTCGCACTCCTCAATGTCGCGGTAAATCCGTTTCTCGATAAAAATCCTCTCCAGTGAAGAAAAATGCCACTCCGCCTCCAGTTCACCAAGCCTTATCTCAAGCTCCTGCTTCAACAGTGAAACTGTCTGATCGGCTGAAAAACGAAGGATATCGGACACACCCATAAAAACCGGACTGTTGCCTGCAATAACGCACGAGTTGGGTGAAATTGAGATTTCGCAATCAGTAAATGCATAAAGTGCATCTATCGTTTTGTCGGGTGATGTTCCGGGAACAAGGCTCACAATTATCTCAACCTTACCTGACGTGTTGTCATCAATCTTCCTGATCTTGATCTTACCCTTTTCACTGGCTTTAATTATGGAATCTATCAGCGAACCGGTTGTTTTGCCATAGGGCAGCTCGGTAATTATCAGCCCCTTCTTGTCGGCCTTTTCAATCCTTGCTCTCGATTTGATGACCCCGCCACGTAACCCGTCGTTGTATCTGGCAACATCTATCAATCCTCCGGTAGGGAAATCGGGATAGAGAACAAACCCCCTGCCCTGCAGGTAGTTGATTGAGGCATCAATCAGCTCGGTAAAGTTATGCGGCAAAATCTTTGATGCCAGACCTACTGCAATACCTTCAACACCCATGGCAAGCAGCAACGGAAACTTTGCCGGTAGCGTAACCGGCTCCCTGTTACGGCCATCGTAAGAGGCCTTCCATTCAGTGGTCTTGGGGTTAAAAAGTACATCAAGGGCAAACTTTGAAAGCCTCGCCTCTATATACCTCGGAGCTGCTGCACTGTCGCCGGTAAGTATATTGCCCCAGTTGCCCTGGGTGTCAACCAGCAGTTCCTTCTGACCAAGCTGAACCAGGGCATCGCCAATCGATGCGTCACCATGCGGATGAAACTGCATTGTGTGCCCTATTATGTTGGCTACCTTATTGTAGCGGCCGTCATCCATCCTCTTCATCGAGTGAAGTATGCGGCGCTGTACTGGTTTCAGCCCGTCACGGATATCTGGTACTGCCCTCTCAAGTATAACATATGATGCATAATCAAGAAACCAGTCCTGATACATGCCCGATACCGACTCAATCTGCCGGGCGGTCTGCCCGGGAACTTCCTGCCCCGAATTCTGATCATCACCCCTTCCCGGGCCGGGAATGCCATAGTCCGTCTCTTCCATACCCTATTCCACCCCCGCGGCAATTACCGGTAAAATATCCCTGTCAGATGCAAACTCCTCGTCAATCCTCAGATTTCCTATGATGAAATCCTGACGCTCCGGGGTGTTCTTACCCATATAAAACTCGAGAAACTGATCTATTGAATCGTTCTTCCTGACCCTCACCGGATCAAGGCGCATATCCTTGCCAATAAAATGAATGAACTCATCGGGCGATATCTCGCCAAGTCCCTTGAATCGTGTAATCTCAGGATTGGGACCCAGTTTTCTCACCGCGGCATCTTTTTCATCACCCGAGTAGCAATATATTGTCTCCTTCTTGTTCCGAACCCTGAAAAGCGGTGTCTGCAGAATGTAAACATGACCCTTCTTAACCAGATCGGGAAAGAACTGAAGAAAAAATGTCAGCAGCAGCAGCCTGATATGCATTCCGTCTATATCGGCGTCGGTGGCCAGAACAACGTTGTTATACCTCAGATTTTCAATTCCATCCTCAATATTGAGAGCCGCCTGTAGCAGATTGAACTCTTCGTTCTCATAAACAATCTTCTTGGTCAGCCCGTATGAATTCAGCGGTTTACCCCTGAGACTGAAAACAGCCTGCGTTTCAACATTCCTCGATTTGGTAATGGACCCGCTTGCCGAATCACCCTCGGTAATGAAAATCGTCGATTCGAGCTTTCGCCCGTCACTGCTGTTGTAATGTATGCGACAGTCGCGCAGCTTTTTATTGTGCAGGCTGACCTTCTTCGCCCTGTCCCTGGCCAGTTTCTGAATAGAGGAAATTGCCTTACGCTCCTTCTCCGACTCCTGAATCTTCTTCAGCAGTATCCTTGCTGTTTCCGGATTCTTGTGTAGGTAGTCATCCAGATGCTTACGTATAAAATCTGTAATAAAATTACGTACAGTCGGCCCTCCGGGAGCCATGTCCTTCGACCCCAGCTTTGTTTTGGTCTGCGATTCGAATACCGGTTCTTCAACTTTAATGCTGAGTGCGGCGATTATTGACGACCTGATATCTGACGGATCATAATCCTTCTTGTAAAAGTCCCTGACAGTCTTAACAATAGCCTCCTTAAATACTGCCAGGTGGGTTCCTCCCTGGGTGGTATTCTGTCCGTTGACGAAACTGTAGTAATCCTCTCCGTACTGATACCCGTGTGTTATGGCAATCTCAATATCCTCACCTCTGATGTGTATTATCGGATACTGGCCCTCCCTGTTCATATTTTCGTTAAGCAGGTCGACAAGCCCGTTCTTCGAGACAAACCTGTTGCCGTTAAGGTTAATGACAAGGCCTGTGTTCAGGTACACATAGTTCCTCATCATATTCTCGATATACTCGGTCAGGTATCTGAAGTTACCGAATAACTCACCATCGGGAGAAAAAATAATCTCAACACCATTCTCCTCCCTGGTCGGCGCCAGTGCTTCATCGGTTAGCACAAGTCCTTTTTCAAACCTGATTTCCTTTAGCTGTCCGTCGCGTACCGATCGTACAGTAAATATTGCCGAGAGAGCATTTACGGCCTTGATGCCGACTCCATTCAGTCCCACCGATTTCTTGAAGGCCTTTGAATCATACTTGGCACCAGTATTCATTTTCGACGAGGCGTCGAGTACCTTGCCGAGGGGTATTCCGCGGCCATAATCCCTCACCCTTATCTCCCTCTCTTCAACGGTAACATCAATCTTCCTGCCGAATCCCATCATGTATTCGTCAACTGAGTTATCCATAACCTCCTTAAGCAGAACATAAATACCATCATCATGCGATGAACCATCTCCGAGCTTCCCTATGTACATTCCGGGTCGCAGTCTGATGTGGTCGCGCCATTCGAGGGTCTTGATATTATCTTCCGTATAGGTTACCGTCATACAACAGGAAATATTTTGCGCAAATATACTTAATATAGCGCCCCGCCTTAAACCAATTTTTCAACAATGCGATAACCATTTAAGAACAATGGGCCATTAAATGGGTGTTTCAGAGGTGAATGGCAACAACCTCCATGTATGTTCTATGACCCTGTCTGTAGAAACCGCCGGTGTCGAATTCCCACTTCCAGACCATCCTCATCTTACCCGCAGGCAGCCTGCAGTGAATTAGCTCTGAGCGTGTTGCTTCGCCTGATCGGTTTGTATGTATCTCGGCAAAATCAGAAATCAGTACAGAATCATGTTTTTTTAGGAACCTGAGGTGCCTCTCCTGAACGACAGATGTAAACGTGCCGGCATCGGCCGGGTTCAGTATCTTCTTCTTCTGAAGAAACTCTGATGGCAGCG
>VGGM01000154.1 GCA_016868515.1 Bacteroidota bacterium
TGAGAGAGCCAGGGCCGCAATAAATCCGTAGAGAGTCACTGAATCAACCAGCGCGGCATCGAAACTGTAACCGGTAATCCTGTCGGCCAGGTATTTTATATATGAAGCTGGCAGGTCAGTTTTACCCAGTTTTTCCAGTATCCTGAAGTGCCAGTCGGTAAGGGGACAATAGCCTATGGTTCCGGTTATCCACCCCAGTATCACCCATGAGCCTCCGGTAAGGAGAAGCGTGATGAGATTCGCCATCCGTGTTCTCCTCCATATCCATCCGAATAGATTAAACGCGATCAGGGCAGAATGGAAGACGACAAAGAATATGTCAAGAACCTGCAGCATTATTCTCTCATCCAGTAAGGAGTCTCTTTTGGTACAGGTTTCCGGCCGTAGAAAAGTTCATCGGCATGGTATACCATGCGGGCAAATAGGCGCGATTGTCTGATTAAAAACCGTATAGTGTTATGAAACAGATTGTTGCTGTGACTGAACGGACATACGGCCATGCAGCGGCCGCAGTCAGTACCAATGGTGCACCAATAGCGGTAGCAGCTGTCGGAGTCGATTTTCCATCGCAGCATACCATCAATTTCCTGCATGTCGCCTGCGGGAATCGAGTTCCCCGGACAACACACCGCACATTTCTTACAGACACGGCAGAACTCAATCATATTCGGGTCGGGCCGGTACGGGTCGGGAACCAGTGGCGCACTTGTCGTTACGACGGCTATTCTTACCCGCGGACCAACGAGTGGAGTCATCAGCAGGCCCATCCGGCCTATCTCACCTAAACCGGCGTCGCGGGCTACCAGCGGACAGATTACCTCATAGTCGCCGTCAATGTGAGCCCGGCTGTCGTATCCGAGTTTTTTGAGGAAGATGGTAAGCTGAAGGGCAATATTGGCGCTGCGCAGATATTGTTGTGACGATTCGAATATGGCAGCGGAACCAGGTGCTGACTGAACATTTTCGTAGTCCATCTCCACAGTAAAGGCTATAGCGTATTTATGTCTTTTGACTATTGGCTTGCCTTTGTCGACACCCCTTCCCCTCCTGGTATAAAGGTGGTAATCGAACAACTCTGTTATTCCGGTTGAATGCGTACCCAGGTAACGGGTCCATCCTTTAATATAATGCGTCAGGACTTCATCTGTCAGGTCGCTGGTCTTATCCGACACCGGATGGTTTACTGCCTTCTGCAGGTACTCAATAAGGTCAAAGTTGGCATCGGCAGCAGGAAAGTTAAGAGGATGGAAGTTTGTTGCCCGCTCCGAGAGCAGTCCGGGCAACGCCCTGGCCCTGGCATCACTGGCGGATTGTTCTGGATGGGTTGAGTAGTATTCTTCCCAATCGCTTGTACCGGGCTTCATCTTCATCCGCGCAAATATCACATCATGCTCGTCAACATTCCGCGGTGGGGCTGATGGTTTTCTGTCGGATGACTGCTTCATAATGCAATAATAATCAAAAAATGTGCAAAGCTTGATGGTAGAATCTCCTGTTGTTCGAAGAGGGTCGCTGGTAAGGAAGGTCTTCAGCAGTTACCGGTCTCCCGCTGTCGTTCTCCATATCGCGAATATCATAATCACTTTTAATTCACAGAAATAATCAATAGTATTGACAAAATAAACAATTGTTATGAAGACAATCCTCTTATCAATTTCTGTTGTGCTGCTTAGTCTGGCAAACTCGGGTATTTCGCTGGCTCAGGAGAGTTCAACCTCCGGCGATTCTGAAAAACTGGTAATGCTTTGGATAAGCGACGACATAGATGCTGCCGAGAAGATGGCTTTTATGTATGCACACACAGCAAAAAAGGCAGGCTGGTTTCAGGAGGTTACTGTCATTATCTGGGGACCCTCGGCAAAGCTGGTTTCAGAAAATGAAAAGCTTCAGGAGAAGGTGAAAGCCATGCAGGCTGACGGGATAAAGGTTGAGGCATGTGTGGCATGCGCCCGCCAGTATGGTGTCGATGGTAAACTCCGCGAGCTTGGTTACGATGTGAAGGGCATGGGTACCCACCTGACAAACTACCTTAAGAGTGATGCCAAAGTGATCTCTTTCTGAGTAAAGAATTCCCTGCAGGTAAGAAAAGCATAAGTCAGAATGCTAACAAGTACTTTAATATGAGCGAAATACAAACCAGGTTATACCGGAAGGCGTTCCTTCTAAGTATGGTCACCATTGGCTACAATCTTATAGAGGGTGTGGTATCGATGCTTCTGGGATATCAGGACGAAACTCTCGCGCTATTTGGTTTTGGCGTTGACAGCTTTATAGAGGTTATGTCGGGCATCGGAATCGTAGTTATGATAACGCGAATAAGAGCTAATCCGGACAGCTCAAAAACCGAATTCGAAATCAGGGCCCTGAGAGTTACAGGGACAGCATTCTATATTCTTGCAGTCAGCCTCCTGACTGGAGTTGTTCTGTCGATTACCACTGGCCACACGCCTGAAACAACTTTATGGGGTGTGGTAATCTCATCAATATCGATTGCAGTTATGCTCTGGCTGATGACTGCAAAAAAGAGAACGGGACAAAAACTGAACTCCGAGCCGATAATTGCCGATGCCAACTGCACAAGGGTTTGTCTCTATATGTCAGTGGTATTGCTGGCTTCGAGCCTGATATATGAGCTTACAGGTTTTGCATGGGCCGATGTAATAGGGGCGGCCGGACTCGCATGGTTTTCGTTTACTGAAGGAAGGGAGTCATTTCAAAAGGCAAGGGGAAAAGCATGCTGCTGTTAAGGCGACTGCGCCGCCGCATGCGGAGCGAAGCGGAGTCCCGAACCGAAGGTCGGGAGAGCATCGGGCTCAGAGCAGGAAATATGATTTATTTTGCTATTTTGGGCCGTGGATGCCTGATTCGATAATGAATAGATATAACTTGGTAAACAGAAATATATTTAAAAATGAAAAATAGCACCAGACACATCCTGTCAATAACTATCGTGCTTCTACTTGGTTCAGCAACCGTACAGGCACAGAACTGGCCCCAGTGGAGGGGTCCGGGGGCTGACGGCATCGCCCCGAAGGGGAATTACCCGATCTCCTTTTCTGCAACAGAGGGAATTATCTGGAAAGCCGAACTGCCCGGGAAGGGCGGCTCAACGCCGGTAGTATGGGGCGACCGTATAATACTAACCTCTGCTATCGGTGATGGTGCCGAAGGTGAAGACGGGGTACTGTGCTATGACTGGAACGGAAAGCTGCTGTGGCAGGTGGGCCTTGGCAAACAGACTCCGGGAAGACATGCGCGGGGAACAGGGAGTAACCCGTCGGCGATTACTGACGGTAAAAGAATATTTGTCAAGTTCAAAAGCGGAACCATGGCAGCCCTCGATTTTGACGGTAAGGTGCTATGGAAAACAAATCTGCAGGAATCGTACGTACGGTATGAGTATTTCTGGGATTTCGGAACCAGTCCGGTTCTGGTCGGAAATAATGTTGTAATGGCAGTGATGCATGAAGGGAGTTCATACCTTCTTGCACTCGATCAGGCAACTGGAAATGTGGTATGGAAGGCTGACAGAAACTATCAGAGCGGAAGGGAAACACCACAGAGCTATACCACCCCTCTTGTAATCACAGAAGGAAATCGCAAAACCATTGTTGTGTGGGGTGCCGATCACCTGACAGGTCATGATGCAGCAACAGGCAACCTTAAATGGTCGTACGGCGGATTCAACCTTGAAAAGCGATCAGCATGGCGCACCATTGCTTCACCTGTCCATTATCAGGGGATTTATGTAGTTCCATTCGGAAGGGGTCGATTCACGGCTGCAATGAAGACCGGCGACAGCATCGGGAAGTCCGAGGCCGATTTCATGTGGAAAATAACCGGGATCGGCAGCGATGTGGCTACCCCTGTTGCGAGTGATGGAATGTTATATGTTCTTGGCTTCAATAGTGTTATATGGTGCCTCGATATTAACACCGGAGACCAACTCTGGGAAGCCACGCTACCGGGTGAGGGGGGTGTTTTCTACAGCTCTCCAACCCTTGCCGGAGATAATCTTTACCTTAGCAATGACCGGGGAGCAGTATATGTTTGCAAGGTTTCCCCGGAAGGACTGGAAATACTTAACCATACGATTTTCGAGGACAATTTTGTGGCTACGCCGGTACTCTTGCGCAACCGATTGCTTCTCCGGGGAACGAAGTTCCTGTATTGCCTTGGAAAGTAGTCTGTAAATCGTGACCTGACACAAGTGAGTATATTATTGTAGATTTACCATAAAGAATCAAAAAATTACATATATGGTCTATTACATCAGTAATTCGGTAGAGGCCGGTTTTGAAGAGGCGGAGCGACGCATCAGGGAATCTCTTGCGAAAGAGGGCTTTGGCATTCTTACCGAGATAGATGTGGATAAAACCTTTAAGGCAAAACTGGGCGTCGATTTCCGCAGGTACAAAATACTGGGGGCATGCAATCCCCATTATGCCCATAAGGCCTTGCAGGAAGAGGATAAAATCGGGGTAATGCTTCCCTGCAGCATTATACTGCAGGATATGGGCGACGGCATTACCGAAATAGCAGCCATCGATCCTGTTGCAGCTATGAGATCCATCGACAATCCTGCCATTGAGGGTTTTGCCTCGGATGTCAGAGAAAAACTTGCTAGAGCTGTAATGTCAATATAAGGGGTCAACAGATTCCGTAACCATTAATGTGAACCCTATGTCGATGAAGGCGCTCCTCGCAACGATAATAATGGCCCTGCTGATTCAGGGTGCTATTGCCCAGGATCTTCAGGAGGAAACAGCAAAACCCTCAAATGCCGTTTATGGCGGAATCAGTTTCGGCGGACTGATAGGTGCGCTATCGGTTAGCTATGAGAAGACAATAACTGAATTCACCATGGGAACGATAGGACTTCGCGGGGCTTATGCCAGGGTCTCCGGCTGGGACCTCAGGGGAAACAGCCTGGGTCTGAACTGGGTTTACCTTTACGGCCGTAGAAAACATCATGTTGAACTCAACCTTGGGATAATGGG
>VGGM01000155.1 GCA_016868515.1 Bacteroidota bacterium
ATCGAGGCTGTTGTGCTCGATATGAAATCTTATGAACCCCTCACCGAACCAGGTAAAATGGGGCTGATCGCCATTAAACCCGGATGGCCCTCAATGATGCGCATGTACTGGAACAACGAGGAAAAATACCGCGAAAAATTTGTAAATGGCTGGTACCTCACCGGCGACCGCGCAAGCATCGACAATGAGGGGTATTTCTGGTTCGTGGGAAGAGACGATGATGTTATAAACACCGGAGGACACCTGGTGAGCCCCTTCGAAGTAGAATCGGCCCTGCTCGAACACCCGAAGGTGGGCGAATCGGCCGTGGTCGCAAAACCCGATGAGGTTAATATGGAGGTGGTAAAAGCATTTGTAACACTAAAGCCCGGATTCTCGCCCGACAAAGACCTCGAACTGGAGATAATGAATTTCATAAGGAAGAAACTATCGCCACTCGCAATGCCACAGGAGATAGAGTTCATGGAAAAGCTGCCCAAAACCCGAAGCGGCAAGATAATGAGAAGGGTTTTGCATGCTCAGGAATGGGGCGAGGAAATTGGTGATATTTCAACCCTCGAGAACGATTGAACTTATTGATTTTAAAATAACTAACCCTAATACCTTGTACTATGGACGATATGAAAGATCTTGTACTCAACTATGTTATCAAAGAGTATATGGAAGATGGTGATGAAGAGATAACCTACGATACCCCGCTTATCTCAAGCGGCTACGTCGACTCATTCTCAATGGTTTCACTCCTTGTGTTCCTTGAAAACAAATTCACCATAAAGATCCCGCCCGAAAAGGCAACACCCGAGGCATTTGATAATGTCAACAGTATCGTTGCCCTGGTTAAGCAATACCTTAAGTAGCAACTGACTCACTAACCTAACCAAACCCAAAGAAAATGAGCTTCAGCGAAAAAATAAGAGGTCTTTACCAGACTCAGCTCGGCGAAATACGAAATGCCGGGATATATAAGGAGGAACGGTTCATCCACTCCTCGCAGGCTGCCGATATAGAAGTCGAATTCCCCACCGGCGCAGAGGTGAAGAAGGTTATCAATATGTGCGCCAATAACTACCTGGGTCTTTCAAGCCACCCCGAAGTAATTAAGGCAGCCCATGCGGGCCTCGACACCAGGGGATACGGAATGTCATCAGTGAGATTCATCTGCGGCACGCAGGATATCCACAGGGAACTGGAAAACAGGGTCACTGAATTTCTGGGAACCGAGGATACCATCCTGTTCCCCTCATGCATGGACGCCAATGCAGGTGTCTTTGAAGCAATCCTTACCAGTGAGGATATAATGATATCCGACAGGCTGGTACACGCCTCAATAATTGACGGAATGAGGTTGTGCAGCGCTCAGCATGATACCTTCAAGCACTCAAATATGGAGCACCTCGAGGAGAAACTCCTGCTTCATGCCGACAAACGGATTAAGCTGGTAATAACCGATGGCGTATTCTCAATGGACGGCGACCTGGCTAAACTGGACATTATGGTGGAACTGTGCAATAAATACGATGCAATGCTGCTGGTTGATGACTCACATTCAACAGGTTTTATCGGAAAAACAGGGCGCGGTACACATGAACATTGTAACGTTATGGGTCAGATTGACATAATTACCACAACCTTCGGAAAGGCACTCGGAGGCGCTTCAGGTGGCTGTGTGTCAGGCAGAAAGGAGATTGTCGACATGTGCCGCCAGAAGGCAAGACCCTACCTGTTCTCAAACACCATTGCTCCGGTAATAGTATCGGGCGTGCTTAAAGTATTTGATATTCTCTCGGCAAGCACAGAAAGACGCGATAAGCTGGAAAAAAATACTGCCTACTGGAGAAAGGGACTAACCGAAGCCGGTTTTGTGCTGAAGGAAGGCGACAGCCCGATTATACCGGTAATGCTTTTTAATGCAAAGCTGTCACAGGACTTCTCACGCGATCTTTTCAGCAGGGGTATCTATGCCATAGGCTTCTTCTTCCCTGTAGTACCCAACGGTCAGGCAAGGATAAGAACCCAGATATCGGCAGGGCATGAAATACATCACCTCGATAAGGCACTGGCAGCATTCATTGAAGTGGGTAAGAAATACGGAATTCTCGGACTGACAAAGGAGCAGATTGTTGCAAAGTACGGTTTGTAAAGCAGTATTAAATATAATATCCGGAGGCTGATTATCATCATATATATTTTATTAAAAAGCTGCATCTTTGCATTCGCTTTTTAATAAGACTGCCATGTATTCCGGATTTAAGGACTATCTGACCGGTCAGCTGAATGAAATACAGGAAGCCGGCCTTTACAAGAATGAACGTATAATAGTTTCACCCCAGGGGCCGTTCATAATGCTTGACACCGGACAGGAGGTACTGAATTTCTGTGCAAACAACTACCTCGGGCTTTCAAACAGCGGTGAACTCATCAGGGCGGCCGGCGAAGCCCTGAAAAGCCATGGCTATGGCATGTCGTCGGTGAGGTTTATTTGCGGAACCACCGATCTGCACAAGGAACTCGAACGAAAGATCGCACAATTCTTTTCCACTGAAGATACTATTCTGTATGCCGCCTGTTTCGACGCCAACGGCGGTGTGTTCGAACCCCTGCTTACAAGTGAGGACGCCATTATATCAGATGCTCTGAATCATGCATCAATTATTGATGGTGTACGGTTGTGCAAGGCGAAAAGGTACCGCTATGAAAATTCTGACATGGAAGACCTTGAAACCCAGTTGCAACTGGCTCAGGAACAGAGGTTCCGCCTTATTGTCACCGACGGGGTCTTCTCAATGGATGGCAATGTCGCCCCCATGGACGAAATTTACCGCCTGGCTCAAAAATATGATGCTATGGTTATGGTTGACGAATGTCATTCAGCCGGTGTGGTGGGAAAAAGCGGACGTGGTGTTACGGAGCTCTTTGACCTCGGAGGTAAAATAGAGATAATTACCGGAACACTCGGTAAGGCTTTCGGCGGTGCCATTGGCGGATTCACAACCGGAAAACGTGAGATTATCGAAATGCTGCGCCAGAGATCACGCCCCTACCTGTTCTCGAACGCCATACCTCCGTTCGTGGCTGCAGCCGGAATCAGGATGATCGATATGATGACCGAAACCAATGTGCTGCAGGACAAACTCCACTGGAACTCTGAATATTTCATCAGCAGAATGACCGGTGCAGGTTTTGATATTAAACCAACAAGGTCAGCAATATGCGCAGTGATGCTTTACGATGCCAGGCTGTCGCAGGATTTCGCGGCCAGACTCCTGAAGGAAGGCATATACGTCATCGGATTCTACTACCCCGTGGTACCAAAGGACCTGGCACGCATCAGGGTGCAGATTTCTGCTGCCCACGAAAAGGATCATCTCGACAAGGCTATTGACGCATTCACAAAGGTGGGAAGAGAGCTGGGGGTCATAAAATAAGGCTTAATGACTTAATGACGTAGTGGCGTAGTGGCGTAGTGGCGTAGAATCATTTTCATCCGCATTTTGAATGGCCGCAGTCCTTGCAGGTGAGGCATCCTTCCTCATAAACAAGGTTTTCCGACTGGCACTGCGTACATTTGCCCTTGGCCTTGGTTCCGTCGGGAATATACTTTTTAAGAGCCCGCTCAACACCATTCTTCCAGTTGTTGATCGACTCGCTGTCGAGCCGTAGCGACTGAACGAGGTTTACAACATCGTTTATTGGCATGCCGTGTCTGAGCACCCCCGATATGAGCTTGGCATAGTTCCAGAATTCGGGATTGAATGCACGCGAAAGTCCGCCCATGGTTATCTTGTAACCGTACTTATCAGTGAACTGGAAGTCATATCTGGTTGTTCCGTCCTCATCCTTAACCTTCAGTATCTTGCCCTTGGTTATGGTTTTGGGTACAGCCAGTGTATCCTCATCGGTTAGTCCGGTGAATATCTCGTAAGGTGCACCATCGACCAGCCCTACAAAGGCTATCCATTTCTCATCGTTGTTGTTGAACCTGATAATGTCGCAGTCAATAGCCTTTGGTCTTCTCGGGCGTTCTCCCGTCTCCTTGTTGTTCTCGTTCTTGGCAGCAACCAGAACCCCCGAGCGTGATCCGTCGCGGTAAACGGTAATACCCTTGCAGCCCTCCTTCCAGCCTGCCAGGTAGAGTTCGCTTACAAGCTCCTCCTTCACATCGGCCGGAAGATTGATCGTCACACTTATTGAGTGGTCAACCCATTTCTGGATAGCGCCCTGCATCTTCACCTTCGATAGCCAGTCGACATCGTTTGCGCTGGCTTTGTAGTAAGGCGATTTCGCAACTATCTCTTCAATCTGTGTGTCGTTCATGGTCTTCATTGAGTCAGGATCATACCCGTTGATGGTAAGCCATTCAATAAGCTTATGGTGGAACACCTGATACTCCTCCCATGAATCACCAACCTCATCGACAAAGGTAATCTTCACATCCTTGTCGTTGGGGTTTACCTTTCGGCGGCGCTTGTAGTAGGGAAGGAACACCGGCTCAATTCCCGAGGTGGTTTGAGTCATAAGGCTTGTCGTACCTGTCGGGGCTATGGTTAACAGGGCAATATTCCTCCGTCCGTGCTTCACCATATTCTCATAAAGTACCGGATCGGCATCCTTCAGCCTGTTGATAAACGGATTATCAGCCTCCCTCTTTGCGTCATATATACTGAATGGTCCCCGTTCCATGGCCAGATATGTTGACGCCTTGTAGGCCTCTACCGCCAGAGTCTTCTGAACCTCTTCCGAGAAAGCATTGGCTTCGGTTGAACCATATCTCATTCCCAGCGCGGCAAGCATATCACCTTCGGCTGTAATACCAATGCCTGTGCGTCGGCCCTCTTCGGTCTTGTGCCTGATATTTCTCCACATGTTCCTCTCAACCCTCTTCAGCTCCTCAGTTTCAGGGTCGGCATTAATCTTGGCAATTATTGCATCAATCTTTTCAAGCTCCAAATCAATTATGTCATCCATGATCCGCTGAGCCAG
>VGGM01000156.1 GCA_016868515.1 Bacteroidota bacterium
CACAGAGATGCTTGTTTCAGCAACCTGTACTGTCTCATAAGCAAGTCTGCCAATGGTGTCAATACCTCCCGCGCATCCTATGAACAGAATGCCTTCATCTTCCGAGTCGAGGTTTAATAGTGTCCTTCCTTCGAAAAAGTCGGTTTTGAGGTTTTTTGCCCCGGTCATTCCGGTTTCCTCATCAACAGTAAACAGACACTCGATTTTTCCTGCCTTGAGATCAGTATCGGTGAGTATGGCCATCTGAGCCGCAATACCAATTCCGTCATCGGCACCCAGTGTTGTTCCCGATGCTGTTACCCAGCCGTTATTAATGATTGGTATAATAGGATCCCTAAGCCAGTTGTGCGGATAGTCGGCATCCTTTTCGCCAACCATATCGAGATGACTTTGCAGAACGACAGTTTTTCTATGTTCAAAACCCTCTGCGGCATTTCTTGTTATCAGAAGATTACCAGCACTATCTTCCTTGTAGTGAAGCTTGTTCTCCACTGAGAAATCTATAAGCCACTTACGTATTTCATCTTCATGTTTGCTTAATCGAGGTATTGTGCAGATCTTCTCAAAAAAGGCCCACAGCCTTACAGGATTAAG
Organism: Bacteroidota bacterium; assembly: GCA_016868515.1. Lineage (GTDB taxonomy): Bacteria > Bacteroidota > Bacteroidia > Bacteroidales > VadinHA17 > SLNP01. Next base: position 595 of record VGGM01000156.1, read on the forward strand.
AGTATTAAATGTGTTCATCGAATACCAGCAGATATTATGCATTGACAAGAAAACGCAAAGATACTAATAATCTCACAAACTACTGGTTAGAGATGTGAAAAAACATATCTGGTGATGCAATATTCCTGGTTCCGCCGGGGTACTCCAATTCGAGTTTCAGGCCCACACCACCGGTTCTCTGAAAGAATTCAAGCCTGAATTTATGCAGGCCTTCCCGCAAAGCAATGAACCCAGATTTCTCAATCATTCCATGAATGCCATCGTTGTCGGTAACCAGCTGATCGTTTATATAAAGCCTGCTACCGTCATCTGAGGTCAGTATAAAACCATACACCCCTGTGCCATGAATTCTTACATATCCATCGAACACCAGGCAGAACCGGTTGTCAACTCCGGCCAGTTCATGAGTAACAAAACCCGATATCTCCTGTCTTGTGTGGGTGAGTGAGTCGAACTCAGGCAAGGCATCGAAGCTACCTTCATAAACACTTACCCTGAGACCGGGGCTAAGTATTTCCGATAAATCAGAAGCAGGCAAAGGTTCTGCCTTTACAATTTCAAAATTAGCGATCCGGCTGCTGTTTTGGCCATAAAATGCCCTTGTTGCGACCGTTGTCGATTGCGTAAGTAACACCGGGCCCCTGTAAACAGGTGATGAAGACCCGGGCTCCCTGCCACCGGTTGTATATCGGATTATCGCCGAAGAGTCGCTGACACTGAGACGCAGTGCGAATGTATCAATGAATATGTCAGTTGTGTTGAGCAGCGAAGGTGGAATAAACCCCATATGAGCCTTAAAAACATTCCCGGCACCCATTTTATCGATTTTCCTGTCATATGTAAGAAGGCCGTTGGTTTCAGTTTCCACGTCGGTGGTCTGGGTATATACCACGGCACTAAGTCCGCTATTAACTACCATTTTCCCAATTTCGCTGTAGTAGTATTCATACCTGCTCAGGAGTTCTTCGGTGCCGGCCATATTACGGTAGCCCCAGGTTCTTTTCTCCCAGGTGTGGTTTTCCACCGCAAGGCCGAGTCCCCCAAACTCGCCCAGCACTGTTGCCCTGTTTTCCTCACTCTGCGGAGCCCGGGGGTCGGGATAATTATGAATATCAAGGATATCGCCTGTGCCACGATCGGTCCATCCGGAGGCACTGTTTACAAGGCGTGTAGGGTCGATCTCTTTTATTAAATCTGTAATACCCTCAGTATCATACTGTCCCCATCCTTCGTTGAATGGGACCCAGATTACAATTGAGGGGTGGTTGAATTTTGTGACTATCAGACGTTCCAGTTCATACCTGAATTGTGCATCAGCTTCAGGGTCTTTCTGAAGATCGGGCATTCTGCCTGAAATATGGCTGTCACCGCTGGGCATATCCTGCCACACCAGCAGCCCTATCTTGTCGCACCAGTTGTAGAATACCCTGTTTTCCACCTTAACATGCTTTCGAAGCATATTGAATCCCATTTTTTTTGTCATCCAGAGGTCATAAATCATTGCTTCCTCTGAAGGAGGAGTATACAATCCGTCAGGCCAGAATCCCTGGTCGAGGGGTCCGTTCTGGAAAATAAACTCATTATTGAGGAGAATCCTTGTATAACCGTCTTCAGTTTTGCCAAGTGAAATTTTCCGGATGCCGGTTACTGAATTAACGGCATCTTTTATGGCACCGTCAACTATCAGTTCAAGTTTCAGATCGTAAAGGTATGGGTTGTCAGGCCTCCAGAATATGGCATCCCTTATTATCACTTTAAGGGGTGTGCTATCAGTACTTCTGGCGGAACCAAGAATTTTGCCATTTTTTGACACCGTCATCAGCAGGTATCCGCCTCCGGTATCGGCAACCTCAGGAACAACCTCAATACTTGAGTCATCAACGGAAGTAAAGATTCTGAAGGACTTAATGTATGATTCATTTACAGGTTCCATCCAAACGGTTTGCCATATTCCCGAGGATGGGGTATACCATATTCCGCCGGGGTTTCTGACCTGTTTTCCGCGGGGCTGGGGCCCCAGGTCGGTCGGATCCCAAACCGATACTATCACATCGGCCGTCTTTCCGGCTTCGGCAAGATCGGTGATATCGAAGCTGAAGGGGTCGTATCCGCCCCTGTGTGAACCGGCAAAACTACCGTTTACCCATATCTTTGTTTCCCAGTCTGATGCCTCAAAATTAAGCAGGATCCTTTTTCCCTTCCATTTCGAAGGGACCCTTACAGATGTTCTGTACCAGATCAATTCATCACCGTATACACGCCTCTTTACTCCCGACAGTGCCGATTCAACAGGATACGGAACGAGGATTTTACCCTCCCATGCGGCAGGAGGCTCGGGCTGAATACCGGTTATTGCATAGTCCCACAAACCGTTCAGGTTAAGCCATTCCCGCCTTGCCATAGCAGGCCGGGGATAAATATTCCATGGTTTTTCCGGGTCGATCTGCAGCGACCATTCAGTAATCAGCGGATTTTCGGCAATTTGCCATGAAGCTGACCTGTCGACCGAGCACGAAGTGACCAGCAGCAAAAGTGCTGCTGAAAACAGTATTGATTTTGTCATATATCCTGATTTGGGATCCTAACCAAGCTTCATTTTTTCCACTTCCTCTATGTTGTTCTCGTTGGTAATTGCCTTTGCAACAGGGGTATACAGAAACTCCAGGAGGTTGTTGTACTTATCGGTTATTTTCCCTCGTACCATTTTCATTGTAGAGTTCATCATGCCGTTATCTTCAGTGAAGGCCTCCTCAAGTACACCTACGGCAACCGGAAGCCACCTCTGCGGGAACATATTGCCATATTTACCATTGAGCCTGTATTCATTCAGTTCCTGTTCAATAAGCAGCAGTACTGCTCTCTTGCCCTCATCGGAGTCGGCTGTAAGCTTATGCTCTTCGAGGTAAATTTTCAGGGCATGCTGGTTAGGAACAACAAGAGCCACTGTGTATGGTCTCTGGTTATTGTAAAGCATGCACTGGTCAATGTATTTCGACTGTTCGGTAATTGCCTCCTCAATTCCTTCAGGGCTGAACTTCTCGCCGTCATCGGCTATAAGCAGGCTCTTGAAACGCCCGAGTACGTAAAGGTATCCATCCTCCGACATGTATCCCATGTCGCCGGTGTAAAGCCATCCGTCCCTGAGTGCCTCTGCAGTGGCTGATTCATTTTTCCAGTAACCATGCATTACATTACCACCCTTAATTACAATCTCACCCTTTTGCCCGGCCGGTATCTCGTTGCCGTCATCATCGCATATTTTAAGTTCCATGTTGTTTACAAGGAAGCCTGAGGATCCCAATTTGTGGCGGTGACTTGCATTTGATGAAATCACCGGGGAAGCTTCCGATAGTCCGTATCCCTGATACATAGGAATACCCAGTGCATAGTAAAACCTTTGCAGTTCGATATCAAGAAGGGCACCGCCACCTACAAAATAGTCAAGTTCACCGCCGAATACTTCCCTTATCTTGCTGAAAAGAATCTTATCATAAAGTCTCAGGAGGGGTGCCTTAAGTTTCTGTAAGCCCCGTCCGCGGTTCCAACCTTCCTTATTGTATGAATAGGCCATTCTCATTGCATGGTTAAACAGGGCTTCGGTTAGTTTGCCTTTCTCCCTGATGCCCTTTTCAATATTCTTCCTGAAGTTTTTTGCGAGGGCGGGAACGCTGAGTAAGATATTGGGTTTTATCTCCTTCAGGCAGATGGGGATATTTCGAAGTGTTTCCATCGGGTTCTTACCCGACTTAACCGCAGCCAGACTGGCGCCCTTACCCATGAGACTATAGATTCCGCATGTATGTGCAAAGGAGTGATCCCATGGCAGGATGAGAAGTGTCTTGTAAAACGGCGGTATATCCATCAGACTGTAGGCCTGGTAGACATTCGTTACGTAATTGCCGTGTGACAGTATGATTCCCTTTGGGTCGGCGGTAGTGCCTGAAGTATAGCATATGTTAGCATAATCATTGGGGGTTATACTTTTGTAATGAGCCTCAAACTTCTTTGTATTTTCTTCATTGTCAAGCCATTCCCTTCCGGATTTTCTTATCTCATTGATGTGTATCTCCTTCTTGCCATATTCGTCCCTTGCATCGAGGCATATTATCCTCTCAAGTTTGGGGCATTCTGCCGCTATTTCACTGACTTTCCATGACTGCCCTGCTGAGGTGATGATGTATCTTGATTCGGAGTGGTTTATCCTGAATTTCACCTCATCGGGGTTAAGTTTGACTGAAAGAGGGACGTTTATTGCCCCGGCGTACAGAACACCCAGTTCACCAATTACCCAGGTGTTGCGTCCCTCAGATAGCAGGCTGACACGGTCGCCCTTTCTGAGACCTAGTTTCATCAGCCCTGCAGCAAACTCATGTACCTGTTT